>JAIPFO010000172.1 GCA_021736565.1 Phycisphaerae bacterium
CTATTAGTGGAATCCATCGGGTTGCATTTGACAGTTATTCGTTTACAGGTAAGGCTGGAATTGAGGCAGAGCTATTAGACAGTCAGACAGGCGTCCGACTGGCCGCGGCAGTCGATCGACAGGCCGGAGAAAGAATCACTGGCAAGTTTGATAAATTCAATAAATGGCGTGCTTTTCAAGGCGCCTGCGATTACTGGGCCGTCCGTCTGGGCCACCGGTTAGCTGGATTGAAATTTAAATCGGCCCGATAAAACCGTTCATATACAACTGCCTGGTAGCTTATTTCAGGCAGTTGTATCTCGTAGATAATGTAACTGGGCCATGCAGTCTCCGATGCGTATGCATGACGCCAGCGTCAAAAGTATTTTTGAAGCTCATTACCCGCATCTTAAGGTGCGATTTTAAAGCCGAAAAATGACTTTTGACGTGAACATCATGCATTACCATTGTTAGAAATATTAAAATACGTCATGATTCTGGTACGCTTTCGTACTTTTTGTCGTGACATCGTTTACTTGTTGTTGATGCAGGGCTGTTAGAGTGCCTTTTAAAATATTTATCGTCACATCGGGTTATATCCCGTTGATACCTTTTATTCAGTTTGTAAGCCAAAGCCCTGCTGCACAATGAATCAGGACACTAAAAAGTGCGAAAGTCAACTTCTGCCATGTGAGTTTATAATGATAAATACACACAAAGTGATATTGTTCAGTGTAATGAATGCCTTACTCTGTTTGACGGGTTGCGCAGGAATGGGACCAACGTCTGTGACTCGGGACCGATTCGCATATACGGATGCCATTTCGGAATCATGGAAGCGACAGATGCTGCTCAATATGGTAAAAATACGTTATGGCGATGCCCCAGTTTTCCTTGATGTCGCTTCGGTCATTAGTCAATATTCGCTGGAAACGGAAGTCAATGGCGGTGTTTCATGGAACGCCTTTTTACCGACCGATAGTGAGGCCATTGGCGTTCGCGGTCGTTTTTCCGACCGCCCCACGATCACCTACCAACCCATCCGGGGTGAAAAATTCATTCGAAGCCTGATGACCCCAATTCCTCCTACGGCTGTTTTATCACTGATTCAGGCCGGATATCAAGCGGACCTGGTGTTTCGGGTCTGCGTCCAGTCGGTCAATGGCATCAATAACAGCAATGGCGGAAAGATAGAAGTGCAACCGGCCCATCCTGATTTCTACCGTTTAACATCGTCGCTGCTGAAAACGCAAAGAAGCATGGCAGTGGGAATGCGCATTGAGGAAGACAAAAGTAAGAATAATTCCGCGGTATTATTATTTCGTAAACATAATATAACATCTGAAATAGATCAGGAAATTAACATGATCAAGACCCTTCTTGGCCTTAGTCCGGATAACATGGAATTCAATGTGGTCTATGGTGCAATTGCGGAAAATGATCAAGAAATAGCCATACTCAGTCGTTCGATGTTGGAAATTCTTCAGGAACTGGCATCTTACTTTGAAGCCCCGGCCAGACATGTAGAAGAAAATCGTACAATGGCTACGGCGGTAGATGATACGGACGATCAAGTTGGGCAGCCATCTTTAATGCGGGTCCAAAGCAGCCGTATGAAACCTTCAGAGGCATTCGTCGCCATTCTTTATCGGGATCACTGGTTCTGGATTGATGATCGTGATCTTCGGTCAAAACGAATGTTTACGTTCTTAATGTTTCTCTTAAATCTGGCGGAAACGGGTTCACCCGGTCAAGCGCCATTAATTACAGTTCCAGCCGGCTAAAACAGGGTATAAAAAAATGGAGTTGGCCATCGGCTCCCTGCAATTATTACTATCAAATTCAAGTCCAGAAGTTATAAAAATATAAGGCAATGCGTCCCCAAAGGACTGCACCGGTAACGCATTGAATCTGATACAATAAATAAGTACGAAAGTACTCTCATGAAAACTCTCAGAAAAAATACCGCCATTACATTTATTTCTAAGATAGAAGTATTTACTTTGCCTGACGGCGTTACCAAGACAAAGTGGATCGATAAGGGAACACAATGAGTGATATATCCAAAGTTAAGATTGAAAGTATTATTGATTCGCTGAGCGATGGTGTCTATGTCTGTGATCCGGACCGCAGAATTACATACTGGAGTAAGTCGGCCCAGCGGATTACGGGCTGGCGAGAAGAGGACGTCGTTGGACGCAAGTGCTGTGACAATGTATTGTGCCATATCGATAAAGATGGCCATCGTTTGTGTGAGCAGGAGTATTGCCCGCTCCATCGGGCGATGATCACTGATAAAGTCAGCATGGATGCACTGCTTGTCTATGCCCAGGGGAGCACCGGTCAGCGTATCCCCATGCTGGTAACGGTGGCCCCTATCCGAAATGATTCGGGGGAGATCGTTGGCGGGGTGGAAACGTTTCGAGATGCCTCGGCGGTCGTCCATGACATGGAACGGGCCCAGGCGATCCAGCAGGTAGCGATGGAATCTCAAGTTCCTGAAAATATCCCACTGACCTTTACAACACACTACATTCCTCGCGACATTGTTGGAGGAGACTACTACGCGATCAGGGAGCTTGATGAGGGGGCATATGGCCTGATACTGGCCGACGTAATGGGACACGGTCTCGCAGCGGCTTTTTACACGATACACCTCAGCTCACTATGGGACCGATATTGCTCACTTCTTGAGCATCCCGAAGAATTCATGAACAAGATGAATAGAGAACTGGCCAGGGTTGTCAAAACAGAAGTCTCCTTTGCCACGGCCATATCCGGAATTCTTGAGATGGACAGTCACCTCTTTAGGTTTTCCAGCGCAGGGGGCCCGGAACCGATACTGATGCATGCTGATGGAACATGGCACTCCGTAAAAAGCAGCGGGATGCCGCTGGCCCTGCTCGAAGCGATTGATTACCAGGAGTTTTCAATCAACGTCCATGAGGGCGATAGCCTGCTGCTTCTTAGTGACGGGGCCTTAGAAATCAAGAACGCAGCAGGTCAATTACTTGGAATGGAGGGCCTCATGCACATTTTAAAAAAACAAGGTTACCCCGAAACAAAGATCCAGATGGAAACGCTTGAAGAGGAACTGTTAATCTATTCCAATGCCATTCGTTTGGAAGATGATCTAACACTCATCGAAATACGTTTTGATAAATATTAATCTTAAACCACTAATAACCAGGAATATGTTTCATGACTATGTCGCCAGAAAATATTATGCTTTCGAGCCCTATGGAAATTGAACAGGACAAGGAAGGAATCCTCAGGCTGACATTCTCTGGTCGCCTTGATGTAGACCGCACCAGTGATCTTTGGCGTAAAGCCGAGCAGATATTGCAACGATCTAAGCCGCAATCCCTGTTTATTGACGCCCATGAAGTGTCATATTGTGATGGCGCAGGAGTAAGTCTGCTTCTGAACTTAGCTCACTATCAAAAGAACGCCGAGGCAGACTTTGAAATCCAGGGATTGCAGGGGAAATTCCGGAAACTGATGGATTTGTTCGATCCGGGACAGCAGATCCCACCTCCCCCCAAAGCATCTGCGTTCAGACGCGTACCTGAAGACGCAGGCCGAGCGGTTGTGGCTGTCATGTCTGATATAAAGATGCTGGTTGCTTTTGTGGGAGAATTGACTGTCACCCTATTGGGAGTTTTAATTCATCCACGTCGACTTCGTTGGAAAGATGCTTTTTTAGTAGCCGAAAATGCCGGCGCTAATGCGTTTGGCATCATCGCCTTAATGAGTCTGCTGTTCGGATTGATATTAGCTTTTCAATCCGCTATTCCCATGCAACGCTTCGGGGCCCAGATATTCGTGATTGATTTAATTAGTATTTCGGTAGTCAGGGAATTGGGGCCTCTTATTACCGCGATTATCCTGGCGGGCAGGACGGGATCTGCCTTTGCGGCAGAACTGGGCACGATGAAGGTCAACGAGGAACTAAACGCCTTGGAGACGATGGGGCTGGATCCGGTCCGTTTTTTAGTGGCTCCCCGTGTTCTTGCCGCTGTCTTTGTCACACCACTTCTGGTGATCTTTTCTAATTTGTTTGCCATAATTGGTGGCTGCCTGGTCATGAATTCATTGGGGTTTACGCTGGCTACTTCTATCGATAGAATTCATTCGGCCGTAGGTCTCAGCGATATATTGGGCGGCCTTTTTAAATCCGTCATTTTTGGCTTGCTGGTCGCGGCTATCGGGTGTTTGCGTGGACTTCAGACGGCCACGGGCGCCCAGGCCGTCGGTATATCGGCCACGCGGGCTGTGGTAAGCGGAATATTCCTGATCCTGTTGTCTGATGGAGTATTTGCCGTTCTATTTTATTATCTCGGTATATGAGGTCACTCTAAAAATGGTATCAGAACCTATTATAAAAGTTAAGAATCTCACAATGGCATATGAAAATAATGTCATTATGGACAATATCTCTTTCGAGGTGATGCGTGGGCAAAAATTCGTGATCCTGGGCGGGTCGGGATGCGGCAAGAGCACGCTCTTAAAGCACATGATCGGCCTCTATGAGCCGTCTAATGGGCAAATATTGATTGATGATGAAGATATTGTAACGACCTACGGCAAAGCACGGAAGCGTTATTAAGAAAATTCGGGGTCAGTTATCAAAGCAGCGCCCTGTTTGGCTCCATGACGGTACTGGAAAATGTCCGTTTAGTCCTGGAAGAATTCACTAAACTGCCCAAAGAAGCAATGGATTTCATTGCCCGGGTAAAACTTAAATTAGTCGATTTGGCTGATGCATGCCATAAGATGCCCTCAGAGCTCAGCGGCGGCATGCAAAAACGAGTAGCGATTGCCCGGGCGATGGCGCTGGATCCGGAAATTGTGTTTTTAGATGAACCGTCGGCCGGCCTGGACCCCATTACGTCAGCCGATCTGGATCAACTTATTCTAAGTTTGGCCCAGAATCTCAACATTACTTTTATCATGGTGACTCATGAGTTACCCAGTATATTTACCATCGCCGACCAGGTTATTATGTTGGATAAAGTGACCAAAACGATTGTCGCACGGGGTAGGCCCGATGAATTGAGAGATCACAGTGATAACGCTTGGGTGCGTCAATTTTTTAATAGAAATCCTTCGGGAGAAACGAATCAGTAAACGGTACAAACAATATGTTTAATGGTCTTTTTTATGAGGTTATGTCAAAATGAGTGTTAAAGCCAACTATTTCAAGATAGGATTATTTGTAATTGGAGCTACGATATTATTGATTGCTTCTGTAATATTTTGGGGAGCCAGTGCCTTACGGCAAAAAAAATATCTCGTAGAAACGTATATGGAAGAATCGGTAAAAGGATTAACCGAGGGGTCCATGGTGTACTATCAAGGCATCCAGGTTGGTGAGGTGGATGCCATCGCGACCGCTCCGGTTATGTATGATGTCAAGCCCGGCACGAATTATGGTAAATATATTGTATTACGTATTGCGCTGACTCATGAACGTATCACGTCACGGGATGACCCTGGTCAGTATTTTAAAGAAATGGTTAAGCAGGGGCTCTGTTTTCAAATGAAATCCTCACCCCTGACGGGAGTAGGATTCCTGGAAGCTTCGATCCATGAAGACAAAATAAATCCTGAAGAATGGATTGCCTGGACCCCCAAGTATCCCTATATTCCATCGGTTCCAAGCCTTATGAGTGCTTTGGCGGATTCAGCTGAAACCGTTTTTAAAAAACTATCAAGCCTGGATGTGCAATCTTTGATTGATAATGCCAATATACTTTTGGTGGATATGGACAAATCCGTGAAAGATATTCAGATTTCTACCCTACGGAAAAATATGGAAAAACTCCTCACTGATGCAGATGCTACCATGATGCAATTTAAATCCCTGATTCGCAGTACGGATACGGCCAAACCCAAGACAACCGTAGAAGATATTATGGCCAAACTGAACAGTTCCGTTAACACGCTCCAACAAGCGATTATGGATGCTGATGTTAAAGGAATTTCGAATGACAGCAAAAGTCTGCTTACGGAATTACGGCAAAGTAATCAGCAAGTAAAATCATTGCTCCGCAGTACCGACCAACCGAAGGCCTTGTCGAATATTGAGGTAATCCTGGCCGATCTGGATGATACCATTCGACAGATTAATCTAATGATCAAACAGCAATATCCCAATCTTGACATGGCTATTCAGAACCTTGTTGAAACTTCCAAAAACCTTAAGGAAGGAACCGCAGAGATCAAAAGTCAACCCAGTCAACTATTATTCAGTCACCCCCCCGCTAAATCGGAGATCGTAAAATGAAAAAGAATACAATTATTACACTCGTATTATTATCTACATTGTTTGTCGCTGGCTGCAATCCCTCTGGAGGCCCCGCTGATAAAAGGCGATATTTCCTTCTGGATGTTCAACGCGATGGGCAGACATTGAAACCGCAAGGAGATGTTGTGCTGATGGTCCGGCCTTTCTCGCTGGCACCCGGATACCACAAAAATGAATTGACCTATCGTACCGGCGTATTTCAATATGAATCCGATTACTATAATCTGTTTATTACTGATATTGGCCAACAAGTCGCCGGGCAAACGCGTGGCTGGCTGTCCCACTCCGGATATTTTACTCATGTGGTCCACCCCGGCAGCACCATGAATGCCACCCATATACTGGAAGGCAATATCACTCGATTATATGGCGATTTCCGGGATAAAAAGAACCCTGAAGCATTTATGGAAATCACCTTCTATCTTGTTGACATCACCAAACGAAAGCCCAGTATCAATTTTAGCGTTTCCTTTGAGGTGAAAGCGCCCATTACAGAACTTTCAGGTGAAAGTCTTGTTGAGGCCTACCAGAATTGTTTACAACAGATACTGGGAAAATTAGAAAATCGCCTGGTAAATGGAACAATAGCAATGTGACATATGCAAGTTTTTTGAACAATGAAGTATCTGAATAAATAGGCTGCGTCATAAAGTGGACTTTCGCACTTTTTTGCACACTAAATGTCCTGCGAGAGAACTCATTGAATCTATTACAAGCTAAAAAGTACGAAAGCGTACTAACTGTTACCTCAGGTTTTGGGTTACAATGGTACATATTTCAACCGCCCGCTCGGTGGGACACTTTTACTCAACCTTTCAATTCGCTCACAATTCGGTAGGCCCAAGCTCTCGAGGAAATAATATATTAATATTATATATAGGGTAAGTCATACATATCTTCAGAGTGCCTTGCTTCTGGCGGTGGGATATATAAAGTACGGACCTGAGCGGCTTCGTGGTTTTGAGGTACGCTCCACCTACCCCTCACCTTCATTGCGTGACGGATTTACGTGTTGGAACTGATAGAGTTTACGGGTGGTTTATCATGACTTTAGTTGGCGTTTACTTTTGCTTTTCCGTTACTTTACTTTCGCTTTTGATTGACAAAACGATATTGTCTTATAAATCAAAACAACAAACTGACCAAATACCCTTACATAGTGTCCCCTGTTTATAATTCCTATAAACACACCTTAAGCATACATTCCTTAAAATAAAAGTGTCGCGTTTCAATATATTTCTTTTTTCGTTCATAAGTCCTTTAAAAACAGCAGGTTTGATTCACAAAATAATGTAGTCGTTCAATTAAGACCGGCGTCAATTAAAAATTCCCTTCGACGACAATTATTTTTACCTTTACACTCCCAAAGTATAATTACATTTCCAAAGAATGAATGGTTGAGCCCCCCATGGGGGGCTCGCGACTGGTCAGCCCAAATCCTTTCTCTTTTTTGCCTCTTCTGCCCGATAGCTTGGTACATTGAGTTCCAGGATCACACTGTGGTGCACCAGGCGGTCAATCGCTGCGGCCGTGGTCATCGGGTCCT
>JAIPFO010000173.1 GCA_021736565.1 Phycisphaerae bacterium
AATGCCCGTCCCCAATAAAATCTTGCGCCCAAAAATCACGAAATTCCAGGCCTTAACAATTACTCAACCCTTGAGTAAATTAGCGCAGTAGCCAAAAAAGCCCAAAAAAAAGCCGCCAAAAACAGTTCAAAAGTGAAAAATTCCGATTCATTTCCCGTCAAAACCGAAAAAAACCACTCCAAAATCCCCCAAAAAATCCCCAATTCCCCGCCACTGCGCTACGCTAAATCACCCATCTTGCCAAATCCGGCCCGCCCAATCAAAAAATTCTGCACAACAGAAAAATCCCATTTCAAAAATAAAACAGCAGCCCGGCCAGAAAATCTGGCTCCCTGAAAAAGGGACTGGCTGTTTTTGTACCCCAAAAAATGCCTGCCCCTTTTCCTCCCGAGATCACCGCATCGCCTTAAACGCATTGATCAATCCATTCGTCGAACTGTCATGCCCGGCCACCTCATCGTCACCTGCCAATTCCGGCAGTATCTCACTCGCCAGCTTTTTCCCAAGCTCCACACCCCATTGGTCAAAGCTGAAAATATTCCATAAAACACCCTGTACAAAGATCTTATGCTCATAGAGAGCCACCAAAGACCCCAACGTTCTCGGTGTAATTTTTTTCACCAAAATAGAATTCGTCGGCCGGTTACCCGAAAAAACCTTAAACGGCAGCAATGCCTTGATCTGCTCAGCAGTCATACCCGCCGCATTAAATTCCGCAGTAACTTCTTCCTCGCTCTTACCCTTCATCAGGGCCTCTGTCTGCGCGAAAAAGTTCGATAATAGCTTCGTATGATGGTCTCCCAGCGGATTATGACTCTGGGCCGGTGCGATAAAATCACACGGAATCAGCTTGGTCCCCTGATGGATCAGCTGATAGAACGCATGCTGACCATTCGTCCCAGGCTCCCCCCAAACGATAGGCCCCGTCTCATAAGAAACGGTATGACCATCCCGGTCAACCGACTTGCCATTACTCTCCATATTCCCCTGCTGAAAATAGGCACTAAAGCGATGTAAGTACTGATCATAAGGTAAGATAGCTTCAGTTTCAGCCTCAAAGAAATTGTTATACCACAGACCGATCAAGGCCAAAAGCACCGGAATATTCTCCCCCAAAGGTGTGCCCTTAAAGTGATTATCCATCGCATGGGCACCCTCCAAAAGCTCCCTGAAGGCCTCAAACCCGATCGTACAAGCTATGGGCAGCCCAATGGCCGACCAGAGCGAATACCGACCGCCCACCCAGTCCCAAAAAACAAACATATTGGCCAGATCAATACCAAATTCCTGAACCAATTTCTTATTCGTAGAAACGGCCACAAAATGCTTACCCACATGTTCCTCGTCCCCAGCCTTGTCAATGAACCATTTCCGGGCTGAAAACGCATTTGTCATCGTCTCCTGCGTGGTAAAAGTCTTCGATGCGATGATAAACAGGGTCGTCTCAGCGTCAACCTTTTTCAGCGTCTCCGCCAGGTGCGAGCCATCCACATTCGAGACAAAATGCGGCGTAATGCCCTGCCAATAAGGTTTTAACGCCTCAGTAACCATCACCGGCCCCAAGTCGGACCCACCAATTCCAATATTAACAATGTCGGTAATGGCCTTACCCGTATACCCCTTCCATTGCCCGGAGAGTAGCTGGCCAGAAAACTGCTCCATCTGACCCAGCACCGCATTCACCTCCGGCATCACATCCTCATTATTGACCTTTATAGGGTTATTAGAGCGGTTTCGTAACGCCACATGTAAAACCGCCCTGTCCTCAGTCTCATTAATACGCTCGCCAGAAAAGAGGGATTCAATGGCCCCAGGCAGTTGGGTTTCTTCTGCCAACTGGAGAAGAAGGTCAAGCGTCTCTTGGGTGATACGATTTTTCGAATAATCAATAAGAATATCTTCAAATCGGGTAGAAAATGCCTCGAATCGCCCGGGATCCTGTGCAAAAAGGTCGAGCATCCGCGTTTCTTTAATCGCATTAAAATGGTCGGTAAGTTTCTTCCAGGCAACGGTTTGTGTGGGATTGGCACGATGTAACATGAATGATTATCCTTATCCTGCATATAGGATGATTTTGATTTTAAATAGAGGGCTGCTTATGGAACAAACAATTATAGACCAATGATAAATATTATCAAGAGCCCATCCAGGCATTGTTGTTAAATAAAAAAATCGACACGTCGAAACTCAGCGAGTGCCTGACCGAAAAAGGGGGGTGATAAGGTTTGCCCGATAGGCAAGTCTTTGTAGCCGTTGACGCTGCGTTAGGAATGGCCAAAAAAAAATGAGTCCCTAATTGATTCCCGCGCCAAAAGTGGTTTTTTGCACTTAAAACAACTTTTTGAATGCGAAAAACGAGATTTTACGATACTTATCATCCTGACGGCAATATTTTTGTTGCGTTTCAGAGCAATTGGGATTATTTTTTAAGGCTTGATTTTACATCTTAGAGAGAACCTGTCTTTTATTGACCTCCTGTGCCAAAAAACATTTTGCACCTTCCAGATCACTCTCTAAGATGCGAAAAACGGACGTCAAAAACAATGATGACGCTGGCGCCTTTATTAACATTTTAACCATTGGTACACAATGACACAATTACCGACAGGAATTAATCGTAAATTGAAGGGTAAGTACACGTTCAAGCGTGGTATTCACCCGCCACACCGTAAAATGAGCCAGGCAAGTCCGGTTGAGCGGGTGGTCATCCCGGCGGGTCATACCGTCCTGATTCCTATGTCACAGCATATTGGCGCCCCTTGCGAACCCATTGTGGCCGCTAAAGATGAGGTGACCGCTGGCCAGGTAATTGGGCAGGCCAATGCGTTTGTTTCGGCCCCGGTCCACAGTTCCATTAACGGCGTGGTCAAACAGGTCGCTCCTTTAATGCATCCCAGTGGCCGAAAAGTCCTGACCGTTGAGATCACCGCCACTGAACAGCAGCCCGAACCCAATAATTGGAAGAATTGTCCCGATATTGACCTGGAAAAATATGAACCGGACGCTATTTGCTCCGTCATTCGGGATGCCGGCCTGGTTGGTATGGGGGGAGCGGCGTTTCCGACAGTTGTAAAACTCACCCAGAATGAAAAAAAACCGGTCGATACGATCATATTAAATGGCTGTGAGTGCGAGCCTTACCTCACCAGTGATCATCGTCTGATGCTGGAGGCACCGGGCCCCATTATCGCCGGGTTGCAACTGGCAATGAAGGCGGCCGGTGCAAAAAACGGCATTATTGCCATTGAGGACAATAAACCCGATGCGATAAACGGTATTCTGGAGGCCATTGAAAATGTGCCCAATGTATCACTCGCCATTTGCAAGACAAAATACCCCCAGGGGGGTGAAAAACAACTTATTAAGGCGGTTCTAAAACGCGATGTGCCCAACGGCGGGCTCCCCCTGGATGTTGGGGTGGTGGTGGTCAATGTAGGAACCGCCTCTGCGATCGCTTGGGCATGCATCGAGGGCCGACCGTTTACAGAGAGAATAGTCACCGTAACCGGTAAAGGAATTACCCGGCAAGGCAACTTTTTAGTACCCATTGGGCTGAGAGTCTCCGAATTACTGAAACATTGCGGCGGGCTGACCGATGATGCCGCCAAGGTTTTGCTGGGCGGGCCAATGATGGGTCCGACAACCGCCACTCTGGACGTACCTATCCTTAAAGGGACAAGCGGCATTACCGTGATGAGTGAATCGGAGGTCAGCAAGCAGGAAGCAACCGCCTGTATTCGTTGCAGTCGCTGCGTAGATTTCTGCCCGATGAACCTTGTTCCCACTCGAATTGCCCACGCATCAAAGGCCCGGAACGTTGAAATGGCACTGGATTATGACCTGATGGCCTGTATGGAGTGTGGAAGTTGTGCCTATGTATGTCCGGCCCAGATACCGCTGACCCAGTATCTAAGGTCAGGGAAGGCCCAGGCCAGAAACAAGAAGTAAACTAGGGGTTACAGCGTTCTGTGACTGATTGGGTAGTCAGGGCAAATCGGCCAGGAGAAAAATTCCAATACGATTTAATTATGTCCCCAGCGTCAAAGTATTGTGATACCATGGCCCTGTCTTTAAATCGACGTTTTTACGCATTAAAATTCACATTTGACGTAACCATCAATTATATTTTATCCGGGGGGATAGATTGACGAGCTAATATGGCAGAAAAAGAACAGGTACAAGAGAAGATTTTACTGGTGTCCTCCTCACCCCATCTGGTAGAGCCCGCGACCAGTCGACGTGTCATGATCGAAGTGGCAGTCGGTTGCGCCCCGGCGGCCCTGGCAGCCCTCTATTTCTTTCGGGGCCCGGCGGCAGCAGTGCTTATTTCCTGCCTGGCAGCGGCGATTGGGACCGAATGGCTGTTTAATGTCATTCGCAAGAAGCCTCAAACGGCCTTTGACGGCAGTGTCATTGTAACCGCCCTGATCCTGGGATTGTCACTGCCGCCAACACTGCCATTCTGGATGGCGATTATCGGAACAATTGTGGCGGTTTCCGTGGCTAAAATGCTTTATGGCGGCCTGGGAAATAATATTTTCAATCCCGCGATGATGGGCCGGGCATTCCTAATGGCCTGTTTTGGAATGGCGATGACAACCTGGAGCCCAAACACCTATCAGGAGTCGCAGGTTGAAAAAGCAAAAGCTGCTCAACAGGAGTATGTAAAAACTGAAGCAACGCCTTTGAGCCTGGCAAAAGATCCGATTAAAAAGGCACAAAAATTAGAGGAGCAGAAAAAAGAGGAAATTGCTGATGGTAATTTGGACTATGCCAAAACATTGGTGATTGATAAATCGACTCGTCCCCCGGTTAATCAGATTACCGGCAGTATCTTTATGGGGGCCACCCGGGGATCATTGGGTGAAACTTCGGCGTTATGCTGGCTGATCGGCGGGCTGTTCTTATTATGGCGAAGGACAATTACCTGGCATATTCCGGTGGCGGTATTGGGCTCCGCCGGGGTGATTGCTATGCTGGTTTGGCTGATCAATCCGGCGGTGTATGCCAATCCGCTGGTACATCTTTTCGGCGGCGGTATGATAATGTGTGCGTTCTTTATCGCTACTGACCCGGTAACCTGTCCGTTGAGCCGGTCAGGGCGTGTATTGTTTGGTCTTGGCGTAGGCGGGCTGATCATGTTGATCCGCTTGAAAGGTGGATATCCTGAAGGTGTGATGTATGCGATTTTACTGATGAATTCGATGACGCCATTGCTGGACCGCTGGACCCGGCCAACGCCGTTGGGCGGCAAGGCTGCTAAGTAAAGTTTTCTGAATAATACACTTATAGAATAATATTTATATTGGATTTGAGATAATGATTAAAGAGTTTATAGAGAAATCCTGGCTGGTGATTATTGCGGCACTGGTTTTTGGCCTGCTGATCTCGGCAATTAATGGACAGTTGAAGCCGATCATTGAAACTAAAGCCAAGGAAAAGCTTAATGAAAAACTGGCAGTGATGTTTGGCGCGGGGGTTGAAACTGCTCCGACTACAGCAGAATTTATGACGTGGGACAACAAAAAGGTGGTTGTAGATTACTTTACTGCCAAAAAAGATGATGGGTTGATAGGGTACGCACTGATTATTTCCGGGAGCGGCTTTGCCGACAAGATCGAATTGCTGGTAGGATTTGATGTTGAATTGAAAAATCTTAAAGGGATCGCAGTGCTTAAAAGTAATGAAACTCCGGGGTTTGGTGATAAGATCAAAGATGAGAGTAAAGGCAATTGGATCAGCTTTAAAGATTGCTTCAAGGGTCGGTCTTTAGGTTCGAAGCTGGAGGTGGTTAAGTCGCCGGAAAGTACTCGTAGTGCCCATAAGGATGATAATCAGATCGTTTCGATTTCCGGCTCGACAATCAGTTCCGAATCGGTAACGAAAATCGTTAATCAGGCAACCAAGCTGATGCGTAAGGCATTAGATAAATAAATACAAGAAATTGTAAGGATATGTTAATGAGTGTGAAGCAGAAATCAGAAGCTGCGACCTTTTTTATAAGAGGTTTGTGGGAAGAAAACGCAATATTCCGGCAGTTGCTGGGGATGTGTCCGACGCTGGCAGTAACTGGCGCGGTCAAACCGGCACTAACGATGGGGCTGGCGACGACATTTGTGCTGGTGTGCAGTAACGTGTTGGTGTCGTTGATGCGAAATGTACTTCAGGCGCATTTGCGTATATTAATGTTTACCCTGACCATCGCGACATTTGTGACGATTGCTGATCTGATCTTAAAGGCATTTTTGCCTGATATGAGTGAGACATTGGGGCCGTTTGTGCCGTTGATCATTGTTAACTGTCTGATCATCGGCCGGGCAGAGGCCTGCGGCAGTCGCAAACCTGTAGGGACCAGTCTTGGTGATGCGTTGGGGATGGGTGTTGGCTTTACGCTGGGATTGTGTGCTTTGGCGGCGATACGGGAATTACTTGCCACGGGGGCTGTTTTTGAACTGGCAGTTTTACCGGAAAAATTCGAGAACTGGAATGTTATGCAGTTGCCGGCCGGGGCGTTTATTACGCTGGGGATCATGCTGGGATTGAGCAATCATTTTCTCAAGAAGAAGTAGATATAGGAATCAAAATAAGTCTGAAGGACTGAATATATTATGGAAACTTTTAGTCATTTAATTGTTGTATTTATCTCTATTGCGGTGGTTAATAATCTTGTATTGACCAAGTTTTTGGGGATTTGTCCTTACCTGGGTGTCTCCCGCAAGGTGGATATGGCCTTTGGGATGGGTTGTGCGGTAACGTTTGTGATGACCATCAGTGCGACGCTGACCTGGCTGATCAACATTAAGATTCTTGTACCGCTGGAGTTGGATTATCTCAAGTACATTGCCTTTATTATGGTCATTGCCAGTATGGTGCAGCTGGTGGAGATGTACGTTCGGAAGTTTTTTCCGCCGTTGTACGAAAGTTTTGGCATTTTCCTGCCGCTCATCGTGACCAACTGTGCGATTCTGGGGGTGTGTCTGTTTATCGACCTGTGGGGCTATGGCTTTTTGGAGGCCGTTGTCGCAGGCCTGGGCGGTGGCTTGGGCTTTACCCTGGCGATCTGTATTATGGGTGGGATTCGTGAGAATCTGGAATGGGCCGATGTGCCCGACGCACTTAAGGGTGCGGGGATTACACTGATTACCGCCGGGATCATGACCCTGGCGTTTATGGGATTTTCCGGGATGATCAAGGGGTAAGACCTTCGCGTCATAAGTGTTTTTAGAACCTATTTTCCGAAGTTAAAAAGATGATTTCAAAAAAACGACTTTTTACGCGGAAATCAAGAAATAAGATCATATGCTAAATATTATTATATCATGGAATATGCTGGCGGTGGATGCGACTTCGATTCTCAAATCGGGGGGTATTTTACTGCTGATCGGGTTTATCTTTGTTGTGATCCTCACGGTGGCTTACGCGAAGCTGAAAGTGGAGAAGGACCCCACCGTTGAAGCGATCGAAGCGGTGTTGCCGGGCGCTAATTGCGGCGGTTGTGGCTCGGCGGGGTGTAGTGCCTACGCCGAAGCGGTTGTGGCAGATCATGGCCTGATGGGTAAATGCGGACCTGGCGGGGACGCCCTGGTGCATCAGATGGCCGAAATCCTCGGGATTCAAGCCTCTGCCT
>JAIPFO010000174.1 GCA_021736565.1 Phycisphaerae bacterium
GGGTCTGCTATCCGCTTAACGACCTCAAAGACATTGAGGAACGCCAGGATGCCGTCGCCGAGACGGTGCAGCTCGATAACGTCCGCGATGCCTTACGTAAAACGCTAAGCGATATCACCGACATTGAGCGGATCACCACACGTATCAGTACCGGTCGCGCTAACCCGCGTGACATATTGGGACTTGGCCAGGCCCTCAGGCAGTTACCTTCACTTAAAGAGACACTTCAGGATTGCAGTAGCAGTTTGCTTTCTCAACTGGCGGCTCAATGCGATACCCTGGATGACCTGGCCCGGCTTATTGAACAGGCGATCAATCCTGAGGCCCCTTTGAGTATTCGCGATGGCGGCATCATTCGCCTGGGCTATGATCAAGAGGTGGATCATCTTCGAAGTTTATGCAAAGACGGCCAGGCGTGGCTCGCTCAATATCAGGCCAAACTGATTGAACAAACCGGCATCAACACCCTTAAAGTGGGCTACAACCGTGTGTTTGGCTATTACGTGGAATGCTCCCGAATGTACAGCGAAAAGGTGCCCCCGGAATTTGTCCGTAAACAAACGCTGAAAAATGCCGAACGTTATATCACCGACGAGCTGAAGAAATATGAAACCGAAGCCCTAACCGCCGAACAACGGTGTAAGGAGCTCGAAGAAAATATTTTCCAGGATATCCGCCGAAAAATCGCCTCTCAGACGCTTCATTTGCAACAGGTCGCCGAGGCCGTTGCGATGATAGATGTGCTAACAAGCCTGGCCCATATTGCCCGTCATCGAAACTACTGTCGCCCGACGATGCATACCGATAGAGACCTGGAGATACTTGAAGGACGTCATCCTGTTTTAGATGTCAGCCTGGGGAGCCAGTTTGTCCCCAACGACGTCGCATTGGGAAATGCCGATGGGGACCTGGCCATTATCACCGGCCCCAATATGTCCGGTAAAAGTACCTATATTCGTCAAACGGCCATTTTGGTGCTCATGGCCCATATAGGAAGCTTTATTCCCGCAAAGTCGGCCCAGATCGGTCTGACAGATCGTATTTTTACCCGCGTTGGGGCTAGCGATGAACTGACCCGCGGGCAATCCACCTTTATGGTCGAAATGACCGAAACCGCTAATATTGTTAATAACGCTACTGATCGCTCCCTGGTGATCCTAGACGAAATCGGCCGTGGTACCAGCACTTACGATGGCCTCGCACTGGCCTGGGCGATTACCGAGCATATCGCCACACGCATCAAATGCCGTACGCTTTTCGCGACCCATTATCATGAAATTACCGAGCTGTCGGATATGCTTCCGAATATAAAAAACTATAATGTGGCGGTGCGTGAATGGAAAGAGGATGTCGTCTTCCTGCACAAAATCCTCGATGGCCGTACGGATAAAAGTTATGGGATCCACGTGGCCCGACTGGCGGGTATTCCACAAAGCGTTATCAGCCGAAGCCAGGAAATCCTTGTTGAGCTTGAGAATAATTTCTCCCGTGAGGCTCACCGTCCTGAGCTGGGTGGGCGTTTGGAGGCAAAAAACGACAACAGTCAACTCCTCCTCTTTGATAATCTCGAACCAGACCCCATGTTGGAGAAGCTTCGTCAGAGCGACCTGAATAATCTGACACCGATGCAAGCGATTAACCTTTTGCATGAAGTTAAAACGGAATTGGAGAATCGCTAGCCTTTATGGCTGCCATGTTTTTTGAGGCGATTATTGCTTCACGACGAAGCGGTCAAAGACCATGAAGAAAAAACCAGGAAAAATAGGCTGAGGAAAATGGAAAATGGCATCAATCGTAACCTATAAACACTCCCTGTAAGTACCAAAATCAACGCATCAAATGCTAATGACATGGGCGTCAATATTATGAGTGAAATGAACGAAGCTGAAAAATACATGATTGAACAGATTCGCCAGGGCGATTCGGACACCTGGACCCAAATGGTTAACCGGTACAATGGTCGTCTGCTGGCCTTTGCCCAGAACAGTCTGCCCCAGCGGGCGGATGCCGAGGATATTGTCCAGGAAGCATTTATCGGGTTTCTCAAGGGACTGGATAATTTTCGCGGTCAGGCCAGCCTGGAGACCTACCTGTTCACGATTTTACGTCGTAAGATCATTGATAGTTATCGCAGTCGGGCGTCCCGGATAACCTGCCTGATCCAGGATGTCTATAAATCAAGTGCCCAGGAGCAGACCACAGACGTTTTTGGAAAAATTGCCGATTCGAAGCCAACGGCCAGCTGGTATGTCAGCCGGGATGAACAGTATGAACTGCACCGGGAATCGTTGGAGAAGGCCTTGCGAGAACTGGTCAGGGGGATGAAAGAGTCGTTCAAGTTTCGCGACCTGGAAATCATCGAACTTTTATTCTACAGCCAGGTGCCCAATAAGGATGTCGCCAAAATATTGGAGATCACGGAGAAAAATATAGCCGTTAAAAAGCATCGGGTCATTAAACAGGTTAAAGAAAAGATCAACCCAAAGGAATATAACGCCGACCCACTCTCTCCGGCTTTTGAGAGCATGCTTTCAGAGATCTGGGAATCTCAAAGGCTCAGTTGTCCAAAACGTAGCACGATTGGTGCGTATCTACTGGAAACACTCGATGAGGATTGGTACAACTATGTCAACTTCCACTTGAACACCCTGGGGTGTCATTTCTGCCGGGCGAACCTGGAAGACCTTAGGCAACAGCAGGAAGAATCCAAACAGCAAACAACTTTTCGTCAGCGAATCATGGAATCAACGGTAGGTTTTTTGAAAAAATCATAATGCAGTCGATCCATTTAATGAGAACTTTCGTGTGGAAAGTAGATTTTTTTTAACGTCGGTCTTTATGATGCGGAATAGATGTATCAAAACAGGTATGGCGCTAACGCCAATCATGAAAGAAGAAGAATGAGTACAGAAATATATGAAAAACTATCGCACTTTGGCGTGATCCCTGTCATTGCGATCGATTCGGTTAAATCGGCCTTGCCGCTGGCCGATGCCCTGATCGCCGGTGGACTGCCGGTAGCCGAAATAACCTTTAGAACCGAAGCCGCCGCGGAGGTGATCTCGCTATTGGCGAAAGAACGGCCCGAACTCCTCTTAGGGGCCGGTACGGTTCTGACACCTGAACATATGCAGAAGGCCAAAGATTGCGGCGCGACATTTGCCGTTTCGCCAGGCTTAAATCCCGAAACCATCAAAAAAGCAAAAGAGATCAACTTGCCTTTCATGCCGGGCATTTCCAGCCCAACGGATATCGAAACAGCGTTATCATTGGGATGTAAGGCGTTGAAATTTTTCCCGGCGGAGGCCAGTGGCGGCGTAAAATACCTCAATGCGATTACCGCGCCTTACAGGCATACGGGCGTCACTTTCATACCCACCGGCGGGATCAATGTCAATAATCTAACCGAGTATCTTGCCCTGGATACGGTGATCGCCTGCGGCGGCACCTGGATTGCCAAAAAAGAGGATATGGCCAATGATCACTGGGAAAAGATTCAAGCCCGATGTAGTTACGTTATGAAAATTGTAAAAGAATCTTTCAAGCCGAAAATTGACGTTTAACACCAAAGTCTATTCCATAAAATATATATTTCATTATAAACCGGATTTCAATTAAATCAGATCGATCTCTGCATGGCTTGTGGGGCCGTTTACCGGGTATCGATCTGGCAAGGAAAAATAACATGAATAAAGAAAATCTAAACATGTGCCGTTGGGTCAAAACGGTTTTGGCCGCGTTAGCCGTTGCTGCAATGATGCCTGGTTCAGTGCCGGCGGCAGAGCAAAAAGGGAATGTTCAAGAGATTATTCTTGTTTACAAGTCGCACTTCGATATTGGCTATACCCATCTGGCCAGTGAAACAATCCACAACTATCGCACCAGGACCATCGAAGGTGCCCTGGACGTTGTGGATAAGAACAAAAGCCTGCCCGCTGATCAACAGTTTGTCTGGACCATCCCCGGCTGGCCGATGAAGAAGATCCTGGAAGATTGGCCAGGGCAAACCCCTGAGCGTCAGCAGCGTGTCAGGGAAGCATTCAAAGACGGGCGATTTGCTGTACATGCCCTGCCGTTTACCATGCAGGTTGAATTGATGGAACCGGAAGGAATGGTCCGCAGTCTTGGTTATGCCTCGAAGTTGGCCCGAGGGGCCGGTAAACCCTTGCCGACCGGGGCTAAAATGACTGACGTGCCCTCCTATACAAAATTCACGCCGACCCTGCTCAAGAATGCCGGCGTGAACTTCCTGCACCTGGGGTGTAATCCCGGCAGTACACCGCCTGATGTTCCCTTTTTGTTCTGGTGGGAAGGGCCCGATGGGTCGCGTCTTTTGACGATGTATAGTGCTTCTTATGGAAATGGGCTTTTCCCGCCAGATGACTGGAAGTATAAAACCTGGATCGCCATGATCATGGGCAGCGATAACAGGCCACCGCCGAGCCCGGAGAAGGTGCGCAGCGATATCCAAGAAATCCACGACAAGCTTCCCGGTGTTAAGGTTCGTGTCGGGACTATCGGTGACTTTGGCGACCTTATGATCAAGGAGGATCTTAGCGATCTTCCTGTCATTACCGAGGATATGCCGGATTCGTGGATTCACGGACCGATGTGCAATCCGGATGGGGTTATTCAAACTCGCAAGGCGGTGCCCAACCTTTATGCCGCTGAGTCGCTTAATACATTGCTTGGCAATTGGGGCGTTGCTACCACCGATGTTACTCAAACCATTGCTGACGGTTATGAAAACAGTGTGCTGTATTATGAGCATACCTGGGGTGGTGCGATAGATTGGGTTTGCAAATACATTTCGGCCAAGGATAATATCGGCCAGGTCAGCAACTGGTTCTACGGCGATCAGTGGAAAGCCGACTTAAAGACAAATAAGTATGACCGCCATCTGACGTCCTGGGAGGAACATACCCATTATGCCCGGAACGCCGATAAATTTGCGACCGCTTCGCTGCAGGGCGGTTTGGAGGCCCTTGCCAAAGCTGTCAATATTGTCTGCCATCGCACGGTAGCGTTTAACCCGCTGCCATGGAAGCGCGACGCCGTTATTAACGGTTCGCTGGTGAAGGATATTCCGGCCGGTGGCTATATGGCCTTGCCGGTGGAAGCTGTTTCCTCAACCAGGACTGTAAAAGCCGGGAATACGTTCGAGAATGCTCAGTTTAAGATCGTCCTGGACCCTAAGCGTGGGGCGATTGGTTCACTGATCGACAAACGCAACGGCCGGGAGCTGATTGATACTTCGGCCGAACATGGCTTTGGCCAATACCTCCACGAACAATTCAGTGCTGATGAGGTGGCTGATTATTGTAATAACTATATCCGCGGACAGAAGAATGAAAAAGGCTGGCGTGGGTATAGCTGGGCATACGCGCAGATCGGCAAGCCCAACCTGCCGCCGGCATCGGAAATGCCATATCGCGCCCTGACGCCTGCAAACTGCACTGTCACCAGGTCCAGATGCGGCAATACCACGACGCTTGAGATGTGCGCGACCCAGCAAGAAACAGGGATAAATTACCCGGTAACGACCCGTATTTACCTGTATGAAGATGCGGCCTATGTGGATATGGAGCTGACGATCGATAAACCTGCCGACATCTGGCCGGAGGCGGGGTGGATATCTCTGCCGTTTAAGGTGGATTCGCCGCAGTTTCGAGTTGGCAGGAATGGGTTTATTATGGACCCGGCCAGGGATATTATCGCGGGTGCCAACCGGTATATGTATGCGGTTGGGACGGGTGTGGCTGTTTTTGATAAGCAGGGCAGAGGTGTTGGGGTGTGCGGGCCAGATACGCCGCTGCTTAGTCTGGGTGTGCCGGGCTGCTGGAAATTTGACAAGACCTATGTACCGAACAAGCCAACAATGTATTTCAATCTGTTCAACAACCAATGGACCACCAACTACCGTTTCTGGAACGAAGGGAAATGGACCTACCGCTTCCGTATCTGGGCGTTCGATCAGTATGACGCCGCCAGTGCATTGATCACCCCTTCGCTTGAAATGCGATATCCTGTGCAAACGGCCAGTGTGAATACCGATCGGGGCAAACTGCCGACACAGCAGACAGGACTGAGCGTTTCACGACCAGGCGTGCTGGTCACTGCATTTGGCGAAAACCCAGACGGTGCGGGCACGCTGCTTCGTGTTTGGGAGCAGGCGGGAACTTCAGGTAAGCTTACTGTCGAGCTGCCCAAAGGAACCAAAGCGACAAAGGCCACACCGGTCAACCTGCGCGGCGAGAAGATCGGGGATATCATGAACATCCGTGAAGATGTGCTAAAATTCGAGCTGGGTGCGTTTGCGCCGGTGAGCTTTCTGTTGGAATAACGTGGAGTATGGCCTATGGGACTCGTTATTTTCTTCTTATATAGATCAGCATGGTCAATAAAGTTGCCCATCCTGTCGCATCGATACCGATGTATTATATAGAAACCATATAAACATTGTGAGTCTTAAGGAATGAATATTATGAAAGATAATCAAATTGGGGTCAGGTGGCTTAGTGGTATATCCGTCGGGTTGCTATTGTTCGTAACGGGGTGTTCAACTCAGGGTGGCTCTGAGCGATTAAAAGAAGATTCCGGGGTTTTTGATGTGATGACCTATAATATTCGTAATGGCCAGGCCAAAGACGGGGTCAATGACTGGACGCATCGGAAGGGGATGGTTGTCGATGTGATTGATGAATATCAAGGGGATGTCGTGGGCCTTCAGGAGGCGTTTGATTTTCAGGCTGATTTTATCGCAAAATCATTGCCTCAATATGGGATGTATTATGTCTGTCGCAAAGATGGCGTTAAGGAGGGGGAGAGCTGTGCGATCCTTTATAAGCGTGGCCGTTTTGAGCTGGTCGATTCCGGGACCTTCTGGTTCTCCGATACACCGGGTGAGCCATCGACGCACTGGGGCAACTGGAATTTGCGGATATGCAGTTGGGTCAGGCTGGTCAATAAATCTGACGGCCAGGGGCTGTATGTCTATAATCTGCACCTGGACCATCAATCTCAGAACTCTCGTGAAAAGAGCGCACAACTGCTGGCCAAACAGATATCGCAGCGAAAAACCAAGGACCCGTTCATCGTCATGGGTGATTTTAATATGACTATAGACAATCCGGGCATGAAATATCTTCTCAAAGATGGCGTTGAGACGCCCTACCGACCATTGATCAGCGCATGGGTCAGCACCCACCCACAAGGAGAAGACCTCAAAACCGGCCACGGATTCAAAGGCGGCACAGAAGGCAAAGCAATAGACCACATTCTTATTGATGCCAAAGCAGTTGTCTTAAAAGCAAATATTGACCAGCGGCAAATTGATGGGAAATACCCCTCTGACCATTATCCGGTAACCGCAACGGTAAAGTTATATTGACACCTGCGTCAGTCTTATTATTACGTTAGACGAGTGTTAGAGCGTCTTATTTCTCGACAGTATCTTTTGTATTTATAGCTACCTGTTTCCCGCATTTTAAAGAGCGGCCTTAGAGTCGAAAAATCACTTTTGACGCAGGAACCTACTTAGTAGCACTCTTTGCATATTGCTTAAAATACTT
>JAIPFO010000175.1 GCA_021736565.1 Phycisphaerae bacterium
ACTGCCGGCAAAGATCAAAACCGGCACCAGAACCAACAGCCCGGCAAATATCAATTTGTCCAAAAAGGGATTCGTCAGCGGCCTGGGCTCCTGGGGGGTTTGTATCGCATCATACGGACAGCTCTGCTCACACAATCGGCATTGCACACACGCCTCCGGGGTAATACTCACCCGCCAGCGAGAAAACTTCGACAGCAATCGCAATAAAATCCCATACGGACAGAAGAACCGGCAATAGGGTCGCCCGACAAACAAACCGATCAGCAGGAAACTGCCCCCCAGCACCAGAATATCAAAACTACCCGACATGCGGAAAATTGCCACAAACGGGTCATACTGACAAATGATAAACGCACTGCCGGTGGCGGCAAATAAGACCGCCGCGCCCAGGTACAGATACGCCAGCAGCCTCACCATTCCCTCCAGCCATCCCGGCACTTTCACAGGTTTGACCAGCACGGCATCCTGAATCGCCCCCAATGGACAGACCGCCGCACAAAATACCCGACCAAAAAAAAGTGTGAACAATAACGGCAACAGAAAGAATATCACCGCGGTTAGTGGAATCGTATAACTCCGGTCAAACAGTGCCAATGCGACATTCTGAATGGCGCCGATCGGACAGATACATCCCTCCCGCCAGAAGCCAAAATAGACCAGCGAAAAGAGCATCAACACAAAGAGTCCATTGCGAGACCGCTTTTTCAATGCCAGCCAGGCTGCCAGCGATAAGGCCACCAGCAACACCAGGACATCCTGGACGTCATAAAATGCCGCTTGAGGGGGAGCTACCACGGTTTCGGGCAGCGTGTAACCACTCTCGAAATCCGGCGGCGGAAAATTCTGTACCGCCAGCACCGCACCTGCCGAGCAGAATAACACGGCAATGCCTAAGATAATCAATAAGCCACGATTCATTTAGAGTGCCCAACCTCCTTAACCATGTAGGGATTCTCGGCAGGCACCCTCTTAAATGCCCCGGCAGGGCAGGCCACCGCAATCGAACATTCATTACAGTTCACACAGCGGTCATGACAGACTTGTAAATATAATGAGCCATTCCCAAACGCATTACACCCCTTGACACACTTGCCACAGCCGATACAAAGCGGCTCGTCAACGGTATACTGATAATAAGGATCTTCTATAAACGTACGAATCAGTGCCCCGGTCGGGCACAATTGATTCTCGGCACCGGTATCCAGCTCCTGGGCATTGGGCTCATAATAGCCCGTACACAAATTACAATACCCACACATCGCATAGGTGTGCACACATTTCACCGCGGATTCGTCCAATACGCAATAGGTCGCGCACTGCCCGCAGGAGATACATTTATGCGGGTCAAGCTGCCAGACCATCTGCCCCTCTGCGGCACGGCCCCCCAACGCCCCCGCAGCGGCGCCCAACCCCAACAGTCCGGCGCCACGAATTCCGCCGGTTAGCAGATCACGGCGATTTATTTGTTTGCTTTTCTTTTTATCATCCATCACTATTTCACACCTGGCTCTTTAACCTTCCTGGCAGAGATCGCCTGAGGCCGACGACAATCCGTAAAGCCACCACATCCCCGGCACATTCCCTGATGAGTACATGCCTGATCCGTATAATCGATCTGACGATTAACCGTCAGGATTCCAGCGACAACCCCCAATATCCCCAGGCACGCCCCACGCCCGGCGGTTAAAAAAAGGTCACGTCTATTTTTTAATTTATTCATCATATTATGACAATTACTTCTTTAACACTCATCCGCCTTTGGCGGATAGACTCCGTCGTTTAAATAACAATTTCAGGCGTCAGGATCAACTTTTGACGTGCCCGTCTTCTTTACAAAGACTCGCACCTGGGCCAGGCAGGGGTCCAGCACGAGAATGGTCCCATTGGAATCCACTGCGACATCCAGGCCTCCACTGCTACAATCGCTTCCCTTCTCATTGCCAATACTATCATGTCGGGCAAACTGCTCGGGAGCGGCAACAACCCCCACAAATTCCCCCTCCGGGCTGTATAGTTTAACACGAGTGAGCCCCTTTTCGCAAGTCACAAAACTCTTATCGGGCAAAATTGCGAAATTACAGGGATTACAACAGCCACAGAAGCCATCAATTTCCGTATTGGAAAATCGCCCCCATGCAAAAGGCTCTTCCAGCCCCCCCTTGAAGGTAAATGCCTCAATCCGATGCCGCCCCGTATCCGCCACCCGCAACAACCCATCCGGCGACATTGCCAGGTCAAAAAATGGGCTCGGAATCATAAATCCCGGAACATTCCGCTCCTTATCTTTATCCCCGATTCGATTAATAATCGCCCCGGCCTTATCATAGCGAATCACAATTCGCGTTTTGTCAAAAATCGCCGCAAATACGTTATCGCCAGCCACCGCAACCGATGTCACCGTCGCTTCAGGGCCAAAACCCTCCCAGGCCCCCTGAAAATCCCCCGAAGGGCCATAAACCTCAATATGATCCCCCACCCCGGCATAAATCGTACCATTCTCATCGACAGCCAGCGTCCGACCGGGCCCCTTGACCCCAATCTCCCTGACCAGCTTCCCCTCCTCAAATACAACAACCTTTTCATTACCGATCACATAGATCCTATCCGCCTGATCCACAGCAATGCCCCGGGGAGCAGTTATTCCCACCTCCATCTTCAAATCCTCACGCTCAGCGTAAAGTATCAAGGCCGGATCAACGGTTCGATGCTCCGAGAGGTCATAATCAAACGCATCTCCCAGCCCGCTCCCTTTTTGGCCGGTGGTATCCATACGAAAAACAGCCACCACAGCCCCAATTATCGCAATTGCTACTACAAGCACGAATAATACCGCATTACTGGACGTACCAAATTTATTTTTCATATCCATCTCATTCCCTTCAGCTTAATAATACTGAACTCATCCTGGTTTCACACATCATATCGCAACGGCATCGCATATTCAATGATAAAGACTTCCGTTATCACAGAGTACATTTGTACTTTTTATTGTGTCAGATTGAATGCATTACGACTGCAGAGTGTTAGAGTGCATTACAAATTACTATTAACGCGAGAGTCACTATTGACGCCAGCGTCATAATCTGGTAAAGTACCCTCACGTATATCAGGTATTCTAAATTATAGGAAATTTATCCAGCATGAATCCATACACCCTGCTAATCATTGAAGACGATAATGACCTGGCGGTCATGTTACAGAAATTACTCAAAGAGCATGGGTATCATCTGGACCGGGCGAGCAATGGTGCCCAGGCCATTGACTTTCTCGCCACCCAACGACCCGATCTGATGCTGGTCGATTACACCCTGCCCGATATGACAGGTTTTGAACTGCTGAAAAAGCTCCCCGACAAAGAAACCCTCCCCCCCTATATCATCGTCACAGGCCATAATAACACCCGCCTGGCGGTGGAGGCCCTTAAAGACGGTGCGTTGGATTATATTGTCAAAGACGAATCCTTTATCGACCTGCTGCCGGCGATCATCAGTCGCTGTTTCAAACAAATCGAACAACAGAAAGCGCTCCGCCAGACCCAGGAATCACTTCGAGAGGCTTATGCCGACCTGGAAAGACGTGTCCAGGAAAGAACCCGTGAACTCACCGACACGAACGAACTCCTCAGAAGAGAGATCGTACAACGCCAACAATCCGATGATAATTTAATCGAAAGCGAAGAAAAATTTCGCATGCTCACCGAGCAATCTCTGATGGACATTCTGATCATACAAGACGGGCAGATCAAATATACCAACCAGGCCTTCTGCGACATATTCGAGTGGACCGCCGAAGGATTCCTGGCCCTGCCCCCGTACGGTTTTGCCAGTTTAATCCACCCCGATGACAAAGAGCTTGCTCTAGAACGGCTGAAAAGGCAACAAGGGGGAGCCAGCAATGATATTCGTGATTACACGATTCGCTGTTACACCCAAACAGGGCAACTCATTTACATCGACATCTATTCCAAAACAATTCAATATCATGGCCAATCCGCCAACATGGTCACTTGTGCCAACGCAACAGAACGTAAATTCACCGAAGAACAATTACGCCAGAACGAAACTCGCTTCCGCAATGTCCTGGAGTCCTCCCGCGATCTGATCTACAAATTAAATCTAACCACCGGATTTTATGATTTCATCAGTAACTCCGTAAAAGATCAAACCGGATTTACTACCGAAGAATTTCTCGCCATGAGTGCCGAAGAAGCTTTTAATCGGTTCCACCCCGAGGATCGATTACACTACCAGGAGCACCTCGATTCGCTATTAAACCATACGATCGAACAAGATATTAAGCCAACAATTGAATACCGGTGGAAATGCAAAGATAATCAATATCGCTGGTTCAGCGATAATCGAGTACTCATTCGCGATGACCAAAATAATCCCATCGCAATTATTGGATCTGCCCGAGATGTTACCAAGAACAAACAAGCCGAAGAATTACTCCGGCAAAATGAAACGACATTCCGCTCTGTTCTGGAATCGACCCGCGACCTGATCTACAAATATAACCTGACGACAGCGTCCTTTGAATTCCTAAGCCCCGCTATTGAACAGGCCTTCGGCTATACACAGGATGAATACATCCGGTTAACGGCCAAAGAGATCATTCACCGAATTCACCCCGAGGACCGGGCCCACTACACAGAACATTTCACCACGCTTCTCAACGACTCCCAATTTGAAAACGCTAAGCCGATCAGCGAATATCGCTGGAAGCGGAAGGAGGGCGACTATCGCTGGTTCAGCAATAGTCGCGTGGTCCTTCGAGACCCCCAAGGCAAACCGATCTCCGTGATCGGGGCCCTGCGAGACATCACCGAGCACAAACTCATCGAAGAACAACTGCGTCAAACCGAACAACAGTGGCGATCTCTTCTGACGAATTCACCCGACACGATAATGCTGCTGGATCAGAAAGGGCGAATTCAATATATCAATCGCGTAAGAAAGGAACTAAAAACCATAGATGTTCTTGGCGACACGATCTATGAACACCTCGCCGAAGAACAGCATAATATTCACCGAAAAATGCTGGACCAGGCCTTTCAAACCGGCCAGGTCGTAAGTCGTAACGTTATTGGCCCGGAAAATTGCTGGTATGCCGTTCGGATCGTTCCCTTGAGTAAAGATGATAAAATTAATACCGTCATGCTCATTGCCACGGATATTAATGAACAAATCCAATCGGAAAAATTACTCAAAGCGAATGAAGAGCAATTGAATATTTATCACGACCAGATGATCCAGGCTGAACGGATCGCACAACTGGGTACATTAAGTGCCACGATAGCACACGAACTGAACCAACCTCTCACGGTAATCCGCCTTCTGCTCCAGAACAGTTTAATGGAACTCAACGACTCTAAAAAAATAGAGGTTATTCAGGAAAATCTTGACGACAGTCTGGATGAGATCAACCAGATGGTCGCGATTTCAAACAGGTACCGCAACTTAATGAGAATTCCTGAACGGGAACAAACGCATCCCTTCTCCCTGCTTAAAACAGCGAGAAGGGTTATTGATTCACTTCACAAATCAGCCGAACAGGCCAATATCTCTGTTGTGACCGAAGGTTTAGAGACATTACCCCCTCTCCAGGGTGAACCAGGAGACTTCGAACAGATCTTCTTCATCCTGACACAAAACGCTATTCAGGCCAGCATGGACAAAGCCAACCGCAGGTTAAAAATCACTGGCCGAACCCAAGAGAACTGTATCTTTATTTCATTTTCGGATGACTGCGGGGGGATCCATCCTGAACATCTAGACAAAGTCTTTACGCCATTTTTCACCACCAAACCCATAGGCCAGGGAACCGGGCTGGGACTCGGAATCGCCACCCGGCTGACAGAACGATACAATGGGAAAATATGGGTACAAAACAACTCGAAAAATGGGGCAACCTTCAACCTGACATTTCCACTATCCCTAATGCCGGTAGAAGCCAACAATGGAGAACGCCTCCCAGGAAATGATCCGTTTGAATAGATAAGCCGCGCACGTCATCGGTATTTTTGATGCCGGTTTTCCACATTTTAAAGGGTCACTTGAACGATAAAAATGTATTTTGTCGTGGGCGTCAAATAAAACTTCGAGTTAACGGGCAGACAATAATAGCAATCAGGATTATAGTCCATGCCATAAAACACTTTTCAAAATAGCATAATATATTTTTCCATATAGACATATACTTATAATTATGATAATATTAATATTCATCGATATTCAATAGTGATTATCATGTCAAAAATTCGACTTTTGTTTTTTTGAATGCCCCTTTTAAGACGTGAAAAAGCGTAAATACAGACTTGAAATCCCGACCTGTCGGGAGATGACGCGGTTGGGGCCAATTGTGATTCCCTCGTCAAAAGTGAGAAAAATGTATAAAACTATTCACAAAATTTTCTTTGTCGATGACGAACCCATGGTTCGCAAGGCCGTCGATATCATCCTGAGCCGGGAAGGCTACAGGGTGACCACCTTCTCTTCACCTCAAAACTGCATAAACTCTCTTAAATCCAAAAAGTGTCATCTTTTGATCACCGATGTAAACATGCCTGACATGAACGGGATCGACCTGCTGACCCAGGCTAAATCAATAGCCCCCCTGCTACCGGTCCTGGTGGTTACCGGTTACGCGGACATTCCACTGGCCGTTAGGGCTGTTAAGGCTGGTGCCGATAATTTCATCGAAAAGCCGTTGGATAAGGACACCCTCTTACCGCTGGTCTACTCTCTGATCAAAAAATATACCTCAAGATACCTGAAAAAACGTCTCACAAAAATGGAAAGGACCGTCCTGAAATTACTGTTGGATGGAAAAGGAAACCGGAGCATTGCCATAGAATTGCAACGTTCGATCCGTACAATTGAAGACCATCGCTTCAACTTAATGAAAAAGTTTGGAACTGACAATGTCGTTGACCTGGTAAAAAAAGCCCTGAATATGGATCTTTCAGATTTGGACTAACCCCGAACCACTGGCCCTATTGTCGAAATCGCCAGCGTCATTCCCGGCGAGCCGGGACTTAAACCCTGTTTTTGACACTCTAAAGGGCGATTCTAAAGTCGAAACAGGAATCACCCTTAGTCAAAGGTGTAAATCAGCGCAATTTCGTCACACTGGTCCTGTTTGGAACAATGAATGCATTCCGACCAGACCTTCATCGGTAAGGAATCCATTGTTACTTTCTGGAAACCCAGTTTCAGAAAAAAACCTTCTTCGAGCGTCAAAGTAAAGATTTTCGGTAATTTCAACTGCCTTGCCTCCTGGACAACCACTTTGACCAACGCCGCCCCAATTCCCTTGCCCTGATAGCCCTTTAAGACCGCCAAGGACTTTACTTCCGCCAGGTCGGCCCAGATAATTGGCAAGGCGCAACACCCCAAAACCTTTCCATCGCCTTCATAGACCTTAAAGTCACGGATAGATTCATACAAATCCGCCATCGACCGAAATAACATCCGTCCCTCCTCGGCATGCATGTTTATCAAGTCGCGAATCGCAGGGACATCACTAAGTTGC
>JAIPFO010000176.1 GCA_021736565.1 Phycisphaerae bacterium
CCCGGCCAGCTGTTGAATCTGGTCGACCCGGCCACGAGCACCGGACTCGGTCATCATAAATAGCGGGTTCAAATAGGGTTTGCCATCCCGATTATCATTTTCAAGTTCGGTCATCATCTCGTTGGTAACCTGAACACGAGCGTGCGTCCAGGCATCAATGATCTGATTGTAACGTTCGCCGTCGGTGAGCGACCCATTATTAAAATTGCGTATCACCTCGTCAACCCGTTTTTGGGTCGCATCAATAATTTCCTGCTTTTTCGATGGGATTCGCAAATCCGTCACGGAAATGGAAATACCCGCCAGGGTCGCGTATTTGAACCCGAGGTCTTTAATATTATCCAGCAAGTCAATGGTATGGCTTCGTCCAACCATTTCAGAGCAATCACTGATGACCCGGCTGAGTCCTTTGTTCCCTAACAGGAAGTTATAAAAGGGCATGTCTTCATGCACAATATCATTGAAGATACAGCGTCCAACCGTGGTATTGATCACGGCGCCATATTCGCTGAGCTTTCCTTCTTTGTCAATGGCCCGAATATTTTTATCCAGCCGCACCTTCACGCGTGCATGGACGGTTATTTCGCCCTGCTGGTAGGCCATGATCGCTTCATGGGTATTGCAAAATGCCATCCCCTCGCCCTTCTCATCGGGGCGGTCCAGGGTAATGTAATAATTCCCCAGAACCACATCCTGCGACGGTGACATAATCGGGGCACCATTGGAGGGTGAGAAAATATTATTGGTGGCCATCATCAGCATATGCGCTTCTGCCTGGGCCTCCATCGACAAGGGCAGGTGGACAGCCATCTGGTCGCCGTCGAAATCCGCATTAAAACCGCGGCAAACCAACGGATGTAATTGGATCGCATTCCCTTCGACCAGGACAGGCTCAAAGGCCTGAATACCCATTCGGTGAAGGGTCGGGGCACGGTTTAGCATGACCGGATGCTCAAAAATCACTTCTTCGAGAACATCCCAAACGCAATCATCTTTACGTTCGAGCATCTTCTTGGCACTTTTGATGGTATCGGCCAGTCCCTGCTCTTTCAAACGACGAATGATAAACGGCTGGAAGAGCTCCAGGGCTATTTTTTTAGGCAGGCCACAATTATATAATTTCAGCTCCGGCCCGACAACAATGACGGATCGGGCGGAATAATCCACACGTTTACCCAGAAGATTTTCACGGAAACGTCCCTGCTTACCTTTGATCATATCGGTAAGACTCTTGAGGGGCCGATTGCTCGAGCCCAACACCGGACGACGGCAGCGGCCATTATCCAACAGGGCATCGACCGCCTGCTGTAACATCCGTTTTTCATTACGAATAATGACTTCCGGGGCATTCAAATCCACCAGTTTCTTTAACCGGTTATTGCGGTTGATAATTCGTCGGTAGAGATCATTCAAATCACTGGTGGCAAAATTACCACTTTCCAGAAGGACCAACGGGCGAAGATCAGGCGGGATCACCGGAACAACTTCCATGATCATATTCTCGGGCGAATTTTCACTCTGCCGCAGCGACTCGATAATCTTCAGCCGCTTACTTATGTCCTTTTTCTTCTGTTGGCTATTGGTCTTTTCAAGATCGTCACGCAGCGTGATCACTTCTTCATCAAGATCAAGCTTGGCGATTAAGGTCCGAATCGCATCGGCCCCCATCTCAGCGGTAAAAATATCGCCATAGGTTTCAATCGCACGACGATACTCTTCTTCGGTCAGTGACTGTTTTAATTTCAGAGGCGTCTGGCCGGGGTCGGTGACAACATAATCCTGATAATAAACAATTTTTTCAATGTCCGCCGTCTTCATGGCCAGTAAATTGGCGATACGCGAAGGCATGGCCTTGAAGAACCAGATATGGACGATCGGAGCGGCCAGGTTGATATGACCCATGCGTTTCCGACGGACACGGCTATGGGTCACTTTGACGCCACAACGGTCACAAATGATCCCTTTGAATTTGGTGCCTTTGTATTTACCACAGGCACATTCCCAGTCACGTTCTGGACCAAAAATCCGCTCACAGAAAAGACCGTCCTTTTCAGGACGATAGGTACGGTAGTTAATCGTCTCGGGCTTGCGTACTTCGCCAAATGACCAACTGCGAATATCATTCGGGCTCGCCAAGCAGATTTTTACTGAACCGTAATCGTTGATTCGGTCGTAAATTGATTCTACCATCTATATGTACTCCTTGTAAAATGACCCAAATTGATATTTCATAAAAGGTCTTTATGAAATCCTCAACTTAAGCGGGCACAATGGAACAGATTAACTTTCGCGATGAGCGTTGGAAATTCCTTCCCATGCACGACAAGCCAATCAAATTCATTATTCTATTATTTCTGAGGTCAAAAGTGAGTTGCTTCTCTTTAGCGGTGCCCCTTTTCAATGTAGAAAAAGGGCCCGTCGTTTAAACTTTTGACACTGGCACTGGGCTTATTTATGTTGAAATTTCTTCTAAAACGAGAGCCCCGGCGGTTATGCCGGGCAGTCCATCGGCTTAGCCAATTCGCTTTTTCTCGAGTTGGATATTCAGACCCAGGCCCCGTATTTCGTTACATAACACATCAAAGGATACCGGTGTTCCCGCTTCCAGGACATTGGTGCCCTTCACCATCGATTCGTAGATCTTGGTCCGGCCTTCAACGTCATCACTCTTAACGGTGAGTAATTCCTGAAGGAGAAAAGCGGTTCCATAGGCTTCAAGGCCCCAGACTTCCATTTCGCCAAAACGCTGGCCACCCGTTCGGGCTTTGCCCCCTAAAGGCTGCTGGGTGATCAGGCTGTAAGGCCCGGTCGCACGGGCATGTATTTTATCATCAACCAGATGATGAAGTTTCAGCATATACATATACCCCACAGTCACAGACTGCTCAAAAGGTTCTCCGGTACGTCCATCGTACAGTTTGACCTTACCGGTATTGGCCATCATCGCATAGGTGGCGTTGACATCCGGCGGCAGTTTCTCACGGGTCTCTCTTTCGATGCGATCTCGAATGCTCTGATTCGCCTCTTCAACGGCATCATTGATCTGTTTTTCTTCGGCACCATCAAACGAAGCGTTAATGGCCTGAAAGCCCAGTAGCTTTGCCGCCCAGCCCAAATGGGTTTCAAGGATCTGTCCCACATTCATACGCCCCGGAACCCCCAGCGGATTCAGAAGAATATCAAGGGTTGAGCCATCTTCCATATAGGGCATATCTTCCTCGGGAAGAATTCTGGCAATAACACCCTTGTTACCATGACGCCCGGCCATTTTATCCCCCACGGATAATCGACGCTTGGTCGCGACGTATATTTTAACCATTTCCAGCACGCCCGAAGAGAGCTCGTCGCCACGTTTCAACTGCTGGAGTTTTCGCGCCCGCTCTTCTTGAAGCTCCGTAATACGTTTCATGTAGGTCCGGGTGACCGCTTCAACCGCTTCCTGCTGCTCACCGGCATCAATCCAGGCGTTGTCAAACGTTTCAACCTGTTCTAAGACGATCTCATCGTTATCACTGGCGCCCATTTTCTGCCGGGTCGCCGGATCGACTGGCACAATATCAAATTTATCCGTAATCGCGTGAGCCATCTGACGGAACACATCGGCCACCCGATGCGACATACTGACTTTATAGTCCTTCATCGCCTGGTCAAGTTTCTGTTTTTGCTCTTCATTCATGTACATGCGTCTTGAGAAACGCTTGGCATTGATCACAATACCGGAATCGCCGCTCGGCACCTCCAGTGAATCGTTTTTGACATCTTCACCGGCCCGTCCGAAAATCGCGTATAACAATTTTTCTTCGGGTGATAATTCACTTTTGCTTTTAGGCGATATTTTCCCCACAAGGATATCGCCCTGTCTGACACGGGTCCCAATTTGGACCACGCCAAATTCGTCCAGTTTGGCCAGAGCCCGCTCAGAGACATTCGGTATATCACGTGTGAATTCTTCACGTCCGAGCTTGGTCTCGCGACATTCCACTTCATAGGAATCAATATGAATACTGGTAAAGGTATCATCTTTCACCAGACGTTCATTGATTAAAATCGCATCTTCATAATTATAACCGTCGAACATCATAAATCCGACACGGGCATTACGCCCCAAGGCCAATTCGCCAGCAGCGGTTGCGGCGCCTTCGGTTATAATCTGTCCTTTTTTGACCTTCTGGCCTGGTACGACCATCGGTTTCTGGTTCAGGCAGGTCCGTTCGTTCAGGCCCTGGAATTTTCGCAGCTCATATTCATCCGCTTCGTCAATAACGATTCGCATCGCATCCACATAAGTGACCACGCCATCCTTGCGGGCCCGAATGACCATACTACTGTTCTGAGCGACAATTTTCTCCATCCCCGTGGCAATAATTGGAGCCTCGGTCTGCAACAGGGGCACCGCTTGACGCTGCATGTTGGATCCCATCAAGGCCCGGTTGGCATCATCATGTTCCAGGAAAGGAATTAACGCCGCCGAAACACCCACCGTCTGATTGGTGGCAATATCAACATACTCGACGCCGGTGCTCTCAATCTGAGCAAGGTCCCCATCAACACGGGCCAGGACGAGTCCCTTGACCACGCTCTCATTATCTTCTTCCAGCACATCAACCGGCGCCAGCACCGCTTTAATTTCCTGATCTGCTCGCAGAAAAACAATCTCTTTGGCCTTGCCATTCAGGACTTTTCGATACGGGGTCACCAGGAATCCGTATTCATCAATCCCCGAATAAATACTTAACGAAGAGATCAGCCCGATATTGGTCCCTTCCGGGGTCTCGATCGGACAGATACGGCCATAATGACTGATGTGGACATCACGCACTTCAAAGCCCGCCCGCTTACGGTTCAAACCGCCAGGGCCCAACGCGGACAAACGACGTTCGTGGGTCAACATACTCAGCGGGTTGGTCTGATCGACCACCTGGGATAACTCACCCCGGCCAAAGAAGAAGTCCACGGCGCTGGTCACGCTCTTACTATTGATCAATTCAGCGATCCGGCCCATCTCATCCAGATCTTTAATGCTCATACGTTCCTGAACACTGCGACGCAATTTCAACAAACCCTTGCGAATTTCGTCCGCGGCCAGTTCATCAATCGTTCTTAAACGACGGTTACCCAGATGATCAATATCATCGACCAGGCCTTCGCCATTACGCAGCTTTAACATATAACGCATGGAGCTGACAAAATCTTCCGGGCGAAGCGTCATAATGTCTTCGCTGATCTTCTGGTCAAATTTCCGATTCAGACGGAATCGCCCCACCCGCCCCAAACGGTAGCGATTATCATCATAGAACTTCTCCGTGAATAGACTGCGGGCCTTATCGATGTTCATCGGATTCCCCGGACGAAGTCGGGCATAAATCCGTAATAACGCCTGCTCGTGATCCTCACAAGGATCGCTGGCAAGCGAGTTGAATAAGATCGGGTCCACCTTGGTACAAACCTCGACCTTTTCCAGTGTCGACTGTTGGATCCGCTCAAGGTTCTCACCCAATTGACAACCCGCTTTGACCAGTTCTTCACCGGTCTCCATATCGATAATCGGACCGGCCGACCACATTTCCGGCTTCAACTTCTTGGTCGCCACGGACTTGGTCGGGTAAAATTCACGAATGATCGCCTCGGTACTACTGTACTTTTCATCCATCGCACGGAGGAACGTCGTGGCGCTCAGCTTGCCGGACTGATCAATACGAACGATCATCTCGTCCTTTTTGGTCACATTCAGTTCGATCCAGCTGCCCCGCTCGGGAATAATGCGGCACGCATGCAATGGCCGATCGCCCTCCTGGCTGTCCACCACAAAATCGACACCCGGGCTACGGTGTAACTGATTCACGATCACACGCTCGGCCCCATTGATGATAAATTCACCACCACCTATCATGATCGGGATTTCCCCCAGATAGATGTTATCTTCCTTAATGTCTTCACGATCTTTACGTAATAGACGACAACGTATCCTAAAAGGCATTCCGTATGTCAAACGCAATTGACGACATTCGATCGTATTATAACGCGGTTTACCCAAATCATAACTGATGAACTCCAAAGTGGTATTCCCATCATAACTCACAATGGGGAATACCTCGTTGAACAATCCCTGCAACCCAGACTGATCGCGTTCTTCAAACGGCACTTCCGCCTGAAGAAACTTTGCATAGCTCAGTGTCTGGACTTCACTTAGATTCGGGATTTCATCGGCTTGTGTGTATTTACCAAAACGGCGAATTTCCATTACAGCCATCTTTGTCTCCTGCCCGAACATAATCGGGAACCAAAAAGTCAATCGCGATGAATCAGTCAGAATTATATTCTGACCACTCTATTTATGATGCATCTACTCAATGCGTATCGTCGCGAGCCGTCACAGTCAACTCCCGCGTCAAAAGTCTATCCGCCCAGTGGCGGATAAACTCATTTTCTTATGACGCTGTCATCAAACTTAGATATTAGCTCAACGGATTACAAACACAAACGCCACCAAGTTAGATCGGTGAAATATTACAACCCATTTTATTTTTTAAAAATGGCCTCACACTAACTTTATGACGTTTGCCCCCGCTGTACTATATAGACGACACAGTGTTACTTAATTTCGACTGTGGCGCCAACTTCTTCAAGAACCTTCCGCAAGGTTTCAGCATCTTCTTTGCTCAAGCCTTCTTTAATGGCTTTCGGGGCACTATCGACAATTTCTTTGGCTTCTTTGAGGCCCAATCCGGTTGCGCCCCGAACTTCTTTGATCACTTTAATCTTCTGGTCGCCAATTTCTTTGAGGATCACATCAAACGAGGTCTGCTCTTCGGCGGCGTCATCGGCCCCCGCTCCTGGAGCCGCGGCAATCGCAACGGCGCCGGCGGCCGGTTCGATCCCATGAACTTCTTTGAGATAATCGCCCAGATCTTTAGCCTGCAATAAGGTCAAACCAACAATCTGGTCGCCAATGGCTTTAATATCATCGCTAAATGTTTTTGCTTCTTCGGTCATCTTAAAATACTCCTGTGATAATAACGCTGGCCAATGGCCGAAATCAACGCGATCCCGTTTAACCCTCTCGGGGCAGTCGGTCCAGCATAATCATTTATTTTAGTTATAAACTGTCGCATGACAATTATGTCTGTATAGCAAGGGCATTCTCACCCCTGAATTTCAACGTTAGGCGGCCTCTTCCTGGTTATCAATGATCGTCTTGATACAACCAGCAATCGTACTGGCCGGAGAGTTGATCGCACTGGCCAGGCGACTTCCCGGTGATTTGGCGAGCATGATCACTTCGCCCTGAAGTTCGACGCGAGTCTTCATCTTCGCCACGGCCTTGGCCTGGACACCATCAAGGACCTGGCCTTCCATGTAGCCGCCTTTGACTTCCATCTTGTCCAGTTTCTTTTCCCAATCGGCCAGCGTTTTGGCCAGATCGACAATGTTGTCGCCGCCATATGCCACGGCACAAGGGCCTACCAGGACATCTTTTAATCCTTCGACGCCATACTGGGCAAACGACCGCACGGCCAACGAAT
>JAIPFO010000177.1 GCA_021736565.1 Phycisphaerae bacterium
CGGTTTCGCCGGTTTCCATGGTTGCCGAGACTATCCGGCGGTCGCGCATTTCAACGCCCTTGAGGCAACGCTCGAAAAGAACGGTTACCCCGGCCTCATCGAGCATCTTGAGAAAGAGTGATTCGGCTTGCGAGGGGCGAAAATTACTGATCTTGCCGATCCGGGTGTAGAATTCGCGGGCTAAACCGCCAATGGATTCTTTTTCCCCGACATCGGTCGCGGTCAGCCCGCCGGAGGTCATTCCCCCCACGTGCCGATTGAAGGAGAGCAAGATGGTTTTTTTCCCCATGCGAGCCGCCTGTATCGCGGCGGTTACCCCGGCAGGTGTGCCCCCGTAGACGGCGAGATCGTATTTGAGCTGTTTGGACTTCCCGGGCGTCACTTGTCGATAGTAAGAAGGCCCGGGCAGGTCAGAGGGCTCATTGCACCAGCTTGAAGGCAGCGTAGAACTCAAAAAAACTGCAACCACGCATAGAACGGCCTTACTCAACATCTCTTTGATAAAATGCATCAGTTATTTGTCCTTAATGGAGAAAAAGGGACTGGCCTCTTTTGAGCACAAAAGAAGCCAGTCCCTTTTTCGGGGTTCTGCGTAGCCCCTTAGCGGGCCATGAGTTCACGAATTTTTGGTTCGATGGCATCCATCCAGATCTGATAGCCTTTTTTGTTCGGATGGAGCAGGTCGGGCATGATCTCCCTGGAGAGGACCTGGTCCTCGGTGAGGAATTTTGGGTTGATGTCCATATAGTGGATCATCTTTCCATCGGCGATCTTTGACGCAATGGCACTGGCGGCGGCATTCTTTTGACGTTGCGGATCATCGGGCGTTGCGTTTCGGGGGAAGATGGCCAGGAGCAGGATCTTTGTTTTGGGGAGTTTTTCTCTGACCTTGCCGCAGATCGCGATGATCCCGTCGGCTATTTCCTCGGCGGTGTTGTCATTCGAATTATTTGTACCGATCATGATGACCGCCAGTTTGGGGTTGATCCCATCGAGATTTCCATTTTCCAGTCGCCAGAGGACATGCTGGGTGCGGTCGCCGCCGAAGCCCATGTTGACCGCATTTCGGGGGGCGTAATATCTGGCCCAGAGTTCCTTATCCCAGTGATGTATGATCGAATCGCCGATCATGATCAGATCGACATGACCCTGAGCGAACCGTTGGTTGATACTGTTATGGCGTGGGAGCCACCAGCTTTCAGCCCATTTAGCTTTTTGGGTTTCAGGGGTAACGGCACTATGTGTTTTAAGGGCGACCTGGGCAAATGCCGTCTCGGCGGCGGTTGGGGTGGAGGTACAACCGGAAACGCAAACCAGAACAGCCGCCAGAACCCCCAGGATCACAGTATTTCGAACACGCATAAAATTCTCCAAACAAGCCCCCGGGGCACCATTATTATTGAAGCCCGTTATCCGTACCTTACGGGATGAACATAAAGACGAGCCAGGCGATCTGACACGGGAGTCCATTACCTATTATTCAATGGGTCATCGATCGATTTGAGACGATTAGCGAGGGAATTTCAGCCAGCGTCTTAGAGTGTTTTTCGTTTTCTTAACCAGCCCACCAGCCCAGCCCCCAGGCCGGCAAGGAGGACGGCACCCGGTGCGGGAACGACGAAAACCCCGGCATTGACGTTGTCGATGTGGAGCAGGGTGTTTGTCGTGCCGGTTTCGGAAAGCAATCGGAAGGTCAGAAACGAGGTGCCCGCATCAAGGTTAATTTCAGGGTCGGGGGTCTGCACGGTCACCCAGTTTCCATAATTTTCACCATTGACCGGCAAGTCTAATCTGATCGTGTATTGATTCTCACTATAGATCGTTATGGGGGTATTGGAGACCCCTATTTCGACGGTAAAACTATCCTGGCCGCCTGAAATATCGCCAATGAATCGGTAGTCGAAATTGACGCTGTATTGCCCGGTTACCGGTGCGGTAAATTCTTTTGACAGGGTACTTTCGGTTGACTGAGAGAGGCCAAGACTGACATAGTCATTGAGTCCGACGCGTTCCCCGGTCCAGAAAACGTTCCCCGTTGTCGACCAGCCCTGGTTGGGATTAAAGGGGTCAGTTTCAAAATCGTTGGTAAACACTGCGAAGGCGGGCGCCGCCATAATCACAACAATAAGACAAGCGATGTAATTTTTCACAAGTTCTCTCCTAAAATAAAAAGTTATCATCTTATTATTGAGAATATCCACAAACAGCCCAAAAGTCAACTTTTAAAAATATAAAATTACTTTAGTCCATTCTCGTTCCAGGATATGGGACATAAACAATTATACTGCAATGACTTCCATTCATATCCATCTCACTTTTTTTAGATAACAGATACAATAAAACTTGACTTTACGGCATCTATATTTCACACTCTAGCATGGAGAGTACTTTCGTCCTTGTTAACTTGCGACAGATTTCAGGGGGTAAATCGCAGGGCTGCTGGCATGCATGGCGTCTAGTATTTACAATTTTCGTGCTCATACTCGAACGCGTCCTTTCGTCATAGTGCACGATAACGTCCTTCCATACAAGGATTTATCGTAGACTAAAGGGGAAAAGTCAACCATGGAGAAAAAAATGACAAAAAGAGCATTCGTGACCAATTCCCGTTTCAACATGAGTGTATCGGGTAATTATCGCCCTTCAGGGCATATGACGCGGGTATTGAGGGGTCTTTTATCCGGGTTCCTTCCAACGGTTGTTCTTCTTTTTTTCAGTCTGCCCTGTTATGCCGGTACATTTTATGTCGATGCCAACCGCCCTGATAATAATGGTGATGGCCAGTCGGTTCTCAATGCCAAACGAACAATTCAGGCGGCGATCGACCTTGCCAGCAATACTGATACGCTGATCATTCTGCCGGGGCTCTATTCGGGAGTCGGGAATTATAACCTCAATCCCAACGGCAAGAATATCACGATAAGAAGCAGCGATCCGGGAAATATCGCGATCGTTAAGGCCACGGTTATCGACCCGAATGAGGCGGGCCGAGGGTTCATATTTGAGACTCTGGAAAATTCAGATTGCCTTCTCAGCGGTCTGACGATCAAACGGGCACGATCGTCCCAGCATGGCGGCGCGATTTATTGCGTCGATAGCAGTCCAACGATAAAGAACTGTATTATCACGGATAATTCCGCGGGGTTATACGGCGGGGGTCTCTATGGGTACAGGAGCGACATTCAAATACACAACTGCTTTATTGGTAATAACTTAGCACTATCAGACGGGGCGGGGGTCGCCCTGTTTTCCAGTACGGCCGCCGATCTTACACATTGCATTATTTCGAATAATCAGGCCACCGATTTCGGCGGGGGTATTTACTGCTCGCAGAGTGACCTGACGGTTAGAAATTGTACGGTTGTGAACAACAGCACCAAGAACGCGATAGACTCATTTGGAGGGGGGCTCTTTTCGTATGACCATAGTCATGTGTCCATCAAAAACAGCATTTTATGGGCCAATCAAGCGAAATCGGGGTTGGGTGACGCGTTGGCCCTGATCTACCAGAGTACGGCATCGGTTGACCATAGTGATGTTCAGGATGGATTGGCAGGGACCTTTACCGGCGACGGTTGCGTTCTGAATTGGAGTCCATCAACCAATCTGGACAGTCCACCGTCCTTTGGGCTGTTTGACCCGGATGGGGATGCTGATATGTGGGATTTTCACCTGAAGAGCACCGTCGGCCGATGGGATCCGGTGGCAAATGCGTGGCGTACGGATAATATCAACAGTAGCTGTATTGACGCGGGTGACAGGAGTTCGGACTGGGGTGAGGAGTCATGGCCCCATGGCAGGCGCATCAATCTTGGGGCGTATGGCGGTACGGTTGAGGCGAGCCGTCATGGTAACCCGGCCGATTTTGATGTTAACGGCCGTGTGGATAGCCTGGACCTGGCAGCGTTGGCCAATCAATGGACGGGGTCCGACAATGCCATTGTTGATTTGAATAATGACGGTGTTGTTAATTTAAAAGACTATACCGTCCTTGTTGAAAACTGGCTGTGGAGCGAATAGACCGCTGGCGTCATTAAGATCAGATCTGGCGTGGAGGGGCCCGACCTGGCGACCAGGCCAAAGCCAGCTTTTGACCTGGGGGATGCTACTCCTGGTAGTCTTCGTCGTGCCGGTCTTTTCTACCCCGGAGGAACAGTCGGATGGGGATTTCGGAGTAAGGGAGGAGGTCGCGGAGGCGGTTGATCAGGAAGCGTTGATAATTTTCGTCGATGTAGTCCGGCTTGTTGACGAATAAGAGCAGGGTTGGTGGATTGATGGCGACCTGGGTGGCGTAGTAAATTCTGGGGAGCCCGATCTTTTTCCTGGCGGAGGGTGCCCGCTCGGCGGTGATGGACTGGATCGCCTTGTTGAGTTGGCCGGTGGTGACTTTAAAGTTGGATTGTTTATACATGTGGATCGCCAGGTCGACCAGGGACTGGATGTTCTTGCCCTCGGTCGCGGTGATAAAGCAGATGGGGGCATAACTCAGGCCGGGCAGCATCTTATCGATGTATTCTTCGTAATCATCGGTGACCGCGATATCCTTTGCCAGGTCCCATTTATTTATGACCAGGATGCAGGGCTTATATTCTTCGACGATGAAATTCGCCAGTTTTTTATCCACTTGTGAAATATCGGCGGAGGCATCGATAAACATCAAGACAACATCGGCTCGTCGGATCGAACGGATCGAACGGGCATAGCTGTAAAACTCAATGCCATTCTGGTCGTCCATCTTGCCTCTTTTACGGAGGCCGGCGGTATCAATCGCCATAAACGTTCGACCATCCTGCACAAACTTCACATCGACTGAATCGCGTGTTGTACCGGGCACTTCACTGACGATGACTCGTTCTTCACCGGCGAGGCTGTTGATGAATGTACTTTTACCGACATTGCGTTTGCCGACGACGGCCAGCTTCATGACCTCCTCGGGCGGTCGGGTGGTATCCATGCCCTCGAGTTCATGCAGTACGCGCTCGACGAGATCCTGACGATTGCGTCCATGTTCGGCGGAAACACAAATCGGCTCGCCATAGCCCAGGGCGTAAAATTCTCCAACATGGTTCTCCAACTCGGGCGAGTCGGCTTTGTTGGCGACCAGCAGGACCCTTAACTTTCGCTTTCGCAAGAGTTCGGCGACCTTGATATCCAGGGGCATGAGTCCTTCTCGCACATCGACGACAAAAAGGACGATATCGGCCTGCTCGATGGCCAGGGCGATCTGTGCCTCGACATGCTCGGTGAGATTGTCGTGGTCTTCAATGCCGAATCCGCCGGTATCGACCATCTCGAAAAACTGGTTGTCCAGCTCGATGACCGCACTGACCCGGTCGCGGGTGACCCCGGCGGTATCTTCGACGATACTGACCCGTCGTTTGGCCAGGGAATTGAGCAAGCTGCTCTTGCCGACATTCGGTCGTCCTACTACTGCTACTATTGGTAATGCCATTTTATTTCTCGTTTACATTGACTTCTCGTCAATTAAATTTTACCAGGTGGTATTTCTTTTTTCCGGAGCGTAGCACCATGACGGTCTCTGAGGCCAGGGCCTCTGGCTTGAGGGTTATGTCTATGGCGTCGGCTCGTTTATTGTTAATATAGGCCCCGCCGGACTTGATGAGCTTTTTGGCTTCGCCGCGGGAGTTACACAATTTTGTTTCGCAGATCACATCCAAAAGCGGAATGCCTTCTACCAGGCGGTCGCGTTGGAGCTCGGTACTGGGGACATCTGAAAAGATACTGGTCAGGTCGGCATCGGTCATGCCGGTGATCTCCTGGCCGAAGAGTACCTTTGCGGCCTTTTGCGCCATCTCCACCGCGTGGTCGCCGTGGACCATTCGGGTCACTTCCTGGGCGAGTACATTTTGAGCCTGGCGTTTTTCCGGTTCGTTCTTGACGCATTTTTCCAGTTCAAGGATCTGCTCGATGGGCATGTAGGTAAAGCGGTAGAGTAAGTTGATCACGTCGCGGTCATCTACCCGGATCCAGTATTGATAGAAATCGTAGGGGGTGGTTTTCTGGCTATCGAGCCAGATGGTTCCGGCTTCTGTTTTTCCGAATTTCTGGCCGGTGGCGGTGGTCAATAGCGGTGAGGTCATGCCATAGACCGGCGTATCGGTCATTTTACGGGTCAGGTCGATTCCGGCGATAATATTGCCCCACTGGTCGTCGCCGCCGACCTGTAAAGTACAGTTATACTCGCGATTGAGGTGGCAGAAATCATACCCCTGAATGGTCTGGTAGCTAAACTCGGTGAAGCTCATGCCGGCATCACTCTGGAGTCTTTTTCGGACAGATTCTTTGCCCATCATCTCGCCGACGCGGAAATGCTTTCCCACATCTCTGAGGAAGTCAATAAAGCTGAACTTGCTGATCCAGTCATGGTTATTGACCAGGATCGCCTTGTTGTCGCCATTTTCGAAATCCAGAAACTGCTGCAATTGTCTTTTAATGCCTTCCTGGTTCCGCAATATCGTTTTTTCCTCCAGCTGCACCCTTTCGGCACTTTTGCCACTGGGGTCGCCGATCATGGCGGTCGCCCCGCCCACCAGGGCAATGGGGGTATGGCCGTGGCGCTGGAACTGGGCTAAAAGCATTATTTGCAGGAGGTTTCCAATATGAAGACTCTCAGCGGTCGGGTCGAACCCGGCATACAGCACCGTGGGTGTTTCAAGTTTTTTCTCCAATCCGGCATCGGAACTCTGGGAAAGAAACCCACGGTCCCGCAATGCTGTCATTACATTTGCCACACATAACCCTTTCTATAAGTCATTGTATTCTAACAATTTACATACTTCCAAGAGACAGTTACCCCCAAAAAGCACGATTCCCCCGGCCCCTTGATGTATTGTCATCTCTTAAAAGGGATTGATTATAGTAGAAAAACAGGGAAATTACAATCTTTTTAGTATTTTGAGTTTTAAGGTCGCGAATATAAGCAGATGTGCTATACTGTGCCTGATATCACTGCTGTCCGGAAATCAAGCATTTAGAAACAGGTAAAGTATTGTAATATAAGCACTTAGGCAATAAACAGGCGATTTTTGATTTGAACTCAGATTTGTTTTTTATTGTATCGCCCCCGGGCGGCACCCGCTGGGACTGGGCTAAGAGATATTAGCCTTTCAGGCTATTTTCTGGAAACCGCCTTTGGCGGAAACTCTTTTACACTTGCGTGAACACTTACATTTTTTTTAAAGAGAAGCTTAGATGAATCAGATGAATAAACGCGATACAGGTTTCACGCTCATCGAATTGTTGGTCGTCATTTCAATTATCGCCTTGCTAGTGGCGATTTTGATGCCTGCTCTTAATAAAAGCAAGGAACAGGCCCGTGAAGTCGTGTGCAAGACTCACCTGCGAGCCATCGGCCTGGGTTTATCGGCGTACCTGGCAGAAAATGACGATACCGCATTTAACGCCAATGGCTCTAATGGTTTCTTTTGGAAAGATGCAAACGGCAATTATCTCACACCAAACTCCAGCAATTCATACTGGGGGCTGGCTTACCTGGAC
>JAIPFO010000178.1 GCA_021736565.1 Phycisphaerae bacterium
GTTCAATCGTCTCTTTCAATTCGATCTCATTTTCCCACAGCACCAGTGGAAAACCACTGGCATCGGTAAACTTACCGGTCAAAATCATGATAATATCAATGAGCTGGCCAATGCCGCACAGGCCAAAGGTGCACAGCCAGAGTATTCCGGAACCGGTTTTACCGACATAAAAACGCTGCAAGCCGCACACGCCAAAAGCACACCCGCCACTAAGGAAAATGGCCCATATTTTCTTATAAGGTGAAATCAAATTCGTTGCCCGGATGGTCGATGAAACAGGCGACATCTTCATCAGATCATCCACATAGCGGGTCGGCATAAAGCCCAATACCAGGAACAAGATTCCCGGGAAAATAATTGAAATTAACGCAACAAGTGTTTCATCATCCCGTAGCCTTAAATTACCCAGGCATACGGACGCGACCACAACCACCATCAGCAAAAGCAGCATTGCCACCGGTCTGACCAGGTATCGGAACCACCCTCTAAAGGTCCTCTGGAAGCTTTTGAAGAAGCAGTAAGCCGCCAGTACTAAATTGCATATCCCAAACGAAATCGCCAGGGTTTCATCTTGAACGGCCATTCTTTGACTCATTCCCACCCAAATTAGCAGCACCATGCCCAGTCCCAGGGTAATTGCGAAGACTCCCAGCCAGATCATTTGTACAACCCCTGAAACTTGTTGCTGTAGATTGACCGTGGCTCTACCTGACGGTGCGGATTGACGGTGGACCTGCGGGCTACTACCGGCCCCTTGGGCTGAACTTTGTGGCGATGCGGCCGCGTTTCTTTTATTCGCGATATAACTGAACGGGTTATAGGGTCTGGCTTTCTTCACCTTCCCGGTTTTCTTTCGATTCTCCAATGGAATAAATGGACAACTCATCTGGACAACCAGCATAATGCCCGCCAGAACACCTCCGGGGAATATGCCGTGACCGCCCATGAATATCATCGACGCGGCAAACCCCATCGCCCCGATACCCAGTGCCGAGCTAAGGGACACCCGTTCATCGCGATAGGGAGAGGTATGTTTCCACCAGTTAATGAACGCCAGAATGGCCAGGCAGACCATGGTACCCTTGGCATAGCCATCTACGTTCCCACCGACGCTAAACATCAGCAGTGATGCGAGCGTTGCTCCCAGTATGCCGACAACCGCCACGGTAACATTCCGCAACGAAGAAGAATCCAGGTTTGCCATAAGTTTCCATCGGGCATAGGTAATCCCTTTGGCCCCGCCGGCAATCATCAGTAAAGCCAGTAAAATAAAATTTATCTTGTCGTTTGCATCACCCGGAGTTAAAAAACCAATACCAATAGCAGATCCAAATAGTGCAAAAAACGTTAGTTTGTGTCGTTGCCCTCTTTCGATAGGGTCGGCTTGCTCAGCGGTTTTGAAGTCAATATCTGGGTTTTGTTCGAGTTTATCATAAGCATGGGAGACATTACTGGCAATTTTGTCACCCAATTGGCCTGCTTTTTTGCCGAGCTCTTCAAAGACATGGCCGTTGCCATTTTGCTGCTGGTCATCCTTAGGCGCTTTAAAGTTAAACTTTGCATCGCCCCAGGCAAATTTATAAAGGTTATCGTCTTTTTCCTCCTGGTTATTCTCAGATGCTTTATTGGGTGTTGCAGGTGTTTGTTTATCAGAATCGGTGATATTGGCCTTCCGGGCGATATGGCCGGCGACCATTGAGAGACTTTCGGGTGAAAATTGCGAAACACTGTTGCGAATATGCTCAGCTCCGAATACATCTTCGATCATTTCCTGCACGGATTGATATCGTTCTTTGGGGTCTTTGGCCAGGGCTTTGAGTATCACTCGTTTGAATGGATCGGCGATTCCATCCAGCTCCGGCTGTGCCGACATGTGCTTCATGAGAATCTCGCCGGGGCTGGCACCAAAGTAAGGAACCTGGCCGGAGAGCATTTCGTAAAGCATGATGCCTAAAGCGTATATGTCGATTCCACGGTCGTAATTCCCCGCGCCGATCTCCGGGGCCATGTAGTGAACGGTTCCGACAGTGATGGTCTGCTGACTATGTGCGCCGGTATTTATCGCCTTACTGAGGCCGTAATCACCGATTTTTACATAGCCGTTCTCGTAGAAAATATTACCCGGCTTCAAGTCGCGATGCACAATACCGCATTCATGGAGGTATGAGAGACCCTTGGCAATTTCACGCAGGAAGAAGGCGGTTTTCTGCTCGCCCAGACCACAGGGGGAATCGTCTATCAGGTCGCGTAGTGACGGGCCTGATACATATTCCATAATGACAAACGCTTTACCCTCGTTGTTGTGCCTGATGTCGAAGATGGATACCAGGTGTGGGCTCTTGAGGTTCATACAATGGCTGATACCGCGGACTTCCACCTGTTCATAGTTTTGGATCGCCTTGATGGCTACCTGACGGCCACTGTCACTGATGGCATAATACACCTCGCCAAAGCCACCGCGGCCGGCGGCCCGCTGGATTGTGTAGCCCTCAAGGGGGGTGTCGCCATATTTGTATCTGTAGTCTTGCATAATGGGTTCTGATTGATTTTGACGAACTTGTGCGTTCGTCTTTAAAGCATCCATGTTTTGCGTCCTAACCTTTGGTTTGACAATTATTTAACGCCGGGGTCCTAAGTGTTTTTGAGGCCTTTTTCCACATCTTAAAGGCTGACCCGCCATTGGCGGACCGACTTTTGACGTGGGAGTCTCATTTGTTAATAAGCACCAGGCTGATCTGCCCGGCCTGAATCGCCTTACCTATTGGAAGTTGATTGTTACCGCTGGCAGGGGTATTGTCAATAGTAATCAGTTCTTTTGTTCGACAGTAAACCCCATCATCTTTTAAATACAGCACGACCGACTGGGGACATTGGTCGTTACGGATATGTGAGCCGGGCCCTGGGCCGATGACGATCTCCCGGTCCATCAGAATAACCCGCCGCACATCCGGGTAAGGCACCCGTGCGGAGGTCAGTTCGATCATAGCGGTGCCGCTGGCGGAATTTGGGCGGGTGAATTTGAAACCCGTCCGGGGTGAAAGATGGATAGAATCACCATTGGCCAGTAGTTTTTCTGTAACTTCAACGTTGTTAATACGGATCTTGTTTTTGGTACGCAGGAAATAATCTTCATCTGCCCGTGCAATTGTAGCAACCGGCAGGTCCGGTTCGGCGACCAGTCCCAGGTCGGGGTTGGCTGCTGAGCTGATGGCCCCGATTTTTACCTGGTGGTTTCGCATGACCAGGTAGCTGCCGACGCCGTCGACCTGAACGATAAAATTTAGTGGTATTTTCGTGTTCAGTGGCTTGTTTTGATTGGGGATGGGGCTGTCGGGTTGCAGTATGTTGGGGACATTTTTATCGGCCATGGCGATCATTTCTGTACGTTGTTGTGCTGTAACTTTAGTTGTATCAGGGAGATACATCGATTCTTCGGCGATCACCAGGCCCAGTGGCCCGTTTCGCAGGCCTTCATTGGCTTCGGTAGCCTTCTCTATATTACTGATCGCCTCATCCAGCCAGTCACATTCCGGCAGGATGAGTTTCATCTGGCGTAATATTCGACCCGCCGGGCGAGGATGCCCCTGGTTTATGAAACAGCCTGCCCGGTTGAGCTGTAGGACGGCTCGTGAGAGTTCCTGGAAATCCAGTGATTCGCCGGCAAAGGGTTCAGCTTTTTGCAGAATCCCATTGGCCAGATCAACCCGGCCAATGGCAAGCATTGTTCGTAACTTATTACATATTAATATTTTAACCTCAGATGCCAGCGTCGTTAATTTTTGCTGCTTGAAATCAGCGGCCCCGATAATGCTCATTGCTTCCAGAACTGCTTCCAGGTCATTATTCTCTAAGGCATTTTTCAGTCGTCCCGCGGCGTCGTCGATGTGCAACCGTCTTAAATCCGCTTTTTTCTGCAATAATTCGGCTTCCGGGCATGAATTGTCCAGAATTTTCTCACCTAAGGACAGCCGGCCGTTGTCAATGTGTTTGCGAGCTTCCTGAAGTTTCAGACCGTTGTGCCGTATATCATTTCGACCATTTTCAATTGCTTTACAAATGCCCGACCGCAAAGTCGCGATATCTGGGAGGTTTCCCGCCAGGACCTCGGCCTTGTTACAATCGGTGAGTGCTTGCGGTAACCTTTTATTTTCGAGGTGGTTACCGCCACGCTCGATCAGTTTTCGGGTGAGTTGGCCGATGACTTTCTGGCCTCGCCTGTGCTTTCGGACATCGGGCGACTGAGAAAGCTCAAAGGCTTCATCGAGTCGGTTGTCCGCTAAAGCGGTTTCTGCTTGTTTGATTCGCAGGAAACGCACTGGGATTTCTCCTGTTCATAAGTATCAGCGGTTCAAATGGTTACAGGTCTTTATTATAGCAAAATGAACATGAAAATAGAAGAGATAGGAATAAATGATGTAACGTTCAAGAAAAAGATTCGGAAGTCTCACAATCACAACGACTTATGAAGAATGAAGGGGGAAGGTATTCTGGGCAACGCATCCATCGGCAAGTGCCGGAACCCAACATGCGGGTCGTAAACTGTCGATATGATCTTGATTTTCGCAAGATTTTGCCTGTAAGAATTAGAATGCCTTTACCCTCTTGGTTGATAGATACTTCCATGCCGGCTGTTTAATTTTTCAAGGCCAGATTGTCCGCCTGACAGAGGGCCTGGCTGTCAGAGTTTTCTTCTAACTGTTTGTTGTCACTACTCTTAGAGAAGTAAGCTGTTAGCTCTGTCATCAGGTCCTGCTCATCGATCGTTTCAAAATCGATGGACTGGACGAACCGGGCTTCGTGGGCAAGGGCGGTTTCATCTATGTCCAGACGTTTCTTGATCTTTGTGATCAGCTTTTCAGTTTGGGCGAGTTTGGAATTGTCCATATTATAGATCCTGGAGCCTATTGCGGAGGCCTTTATGAGTCTGTGCTGGCTTTCTAAGGCTTCTATTTTGTTAGCCAGTAAGAGTTTCTGAGAACGTGTCTTCTCAAGGTTCACCAGGGCGGTTTTGAGAGATTTCTCACGAATTTCCAGCTGTCGCTGTTTGCTGGCCAGGATGATTTCAGCCTCTTTGAGCCGATCAAAGCGAATCGCGACGTAATCTTTGAGTTCACTTCGTGTAAAGTCTTTATTACCAACGACATACGATGTTTGCTGAAGATTGAGAGTTTGGTAGAGATTGCTGATCTTGTTCTGTTCCGCGGCAATCGGTTTTTGGCTGCGGGCGATGTCGGCCTTTAGGGCGGCCACTTCGACCTCTTCCTGACTGATCTGCCGGATGGTGGCATGCATTTCCGGAATAATGTCATCCAGCAGGTCACTGGCACGTTTCAGTTCAAATTCGGTGGGGATCTTCTGATGCACCGATGAACGTAACTGCTTAGCAGAGCTGAAGATATAGCTCCCAAAATGGGTGCCGAACAGGACGCCTCCTATAAGGAGTGCCACGACGAGAAGGCCAAGTGATGATTTAATGCATTTAGTAACCATGATAATTCTCCTAAAATAAAGTTTGAAGTCCAAAATTGACGCCATCGTCATCAGTTTTTAAGTTCGTTTTCCGCTTAATAACAAAAAGTGGTCTATTGATCACAGCACCGTTGTCGAAAGGTGACGGAGGTTATTACAAAAAATAAATTATTTTTTAAAAAAATAGGAATTTTGACGCCTTTGGGGCCCAGTGCCATAAGCATTTTGGCACCATGATTTTGGCTTTAAATCGTTTTTCTTACGTGTCAACATTGATTTTTGACGTCGCCAATCTATTTGTGTGGAAGTTGATGTCCGTTAAAATAGCTGGATGGTCGAAGTGGAAATTATGGCGTCAATGATGGAGTTCTTGACGGGGTTGAGGAATTTGTGTATAAATAATGCCTTGTCACGGATGGCAAGTGGAGAGAGAGTAAATACAATATAGGAGTTACTAAGCTCTTTTTAATAAAGGACTTAGATGCCTATAAGGGCCGAATTCCGGTCCCGGGCAGTTGTAGTTGCGTTATGGAAGAATTGAGCCAATTTTTACTTGATGAGAAGATTCTCAAGCCAGAGCAGTTGGAAGCTGTTGGGGTGGATGATGATTCTTCTGAGCCGGTTTATTACCGATTATTGCGGAAATACCCCCATTTGGAGTCGAAGATATGGGAGGGATTGGCGCAATTTTTGCAAGTTGATCTGCTTGACCCCTATCGCATTGAGCTGGATGGTTCGCTGGTACGGCTGATATCCGTTCGGATGGCCCATGAATATTCGATTGTGCCGTTGCGGTATTCGAATCAACTCCTTGAAATTGCCCTGGCGGATCCGCGTCAGTTTGAGAAATGCGAGGAATTTGCCCTGCTGATCTCCTCTCAGGAGGGCGTTGACGGGCTGATTAGTAGTGAGCTGTCGGTAATGGCTCATTTGGCGCGTCCGGGTGATATTGCGGGATTGACCAAGTCGCTGTATGGGATTGGTGCTGAGACGGTCCATGATATGCTGGAAGAAGGGGGAGTGCGAGATGATGAGGTAGCGATCCTGGATTCGGAGGTTAGCGACCTGTCGGATGAGGATACCGATGGGGAAGAGGCGGCCATCGTCCGATTCGTCAATAAGCTGCTATTAGAGGCGGTCAAGATCGGGGCCTCCGATATTCATTTGGAGCCATTTGAGCGTGAACTTCGGATTCGTTATCGTCTGGATGGCATGTTGCGAACAGAGCCGGTCCCGGAGCGGATCAAGCATCTGGAAGCGGCGATCATCTCGCGTATTAAGATCATGGCCAACCTGGACATCGCCGAGAAGCGTCTGCCCCAGGATGGTCAGATTCGTTTGCGGGTGCTGGACAGGCCGATTGATGTTCGTGTCTCGATCCTGCCGACCATGTTCGGTCAGGGTCTGGCGCTGCGGCTATTGGACCGCATGACGGCGTTTATTCAGATGGAGAAACTGGGGATAACCAAAAATTACCTGGGGCTGTTTCGCCATTCACTGAGCCTTTCGCATGGTGTTATTCTGGTGACCGGTCCAACGGGCAGTGGTAAGACAACGACGTTATATGCGGCGTTGAATGAGCTTGATCGGGAGAATCAGAAGGTTATTACCGTCGAGGACCCTATCGAGTATCAGCTTGAAAATGTCTCTCAGATCCAGGTCAAGCCGTCGATCGACCTGAGTTTTGCCAATGTGTTACGTAGTATATTACGGCATGATCCGGATGTGATCATGATCGGTGAGATTCGCGATAGTGAAACGGCACGCATTTCTATTTCGGCGGCGATGACCGGGCACCTGGTCTTCAGTACGTTGCATACGAATGATGCCCCGTCGGCCCCGGTGCGTTTGCTGGAGATGGGGGTGGAACCGTACCTGGTGGCCTCGGCGTTGGAGGTGGTCTTGGCCCAGCGATTGATCCGGGTATTATGTCCGCTGTGTAAACGACCGATCGAGCGGGAAGATCTGCTGCCGTGGAAGGGGCAGGATCTCAGGGCCGATGGGACGATATTTGAGAGGGGGGGGTGTGCGGCCTGTCGAGATACGGG
>JAIPFO010000179.1 GCA_021736565.1 Phycisphaerae bacterium
GTTGGGAGAATGGGTATTGTCCGTTGTTATGTTGTGCATATTGTGTGGCGGCCTGGCCGATCTGTTGCATTTGTGAGGCTCACTGATAGCGTTGGGAGATGTTTCGGGCATACTGGACGCCGGGACGTGAGATCATCATGACGACCATCACCGCGGCGGCGACCGCAATTAAGTCTCGCAAGTTTCCCAGGACCCATCTGGCGCGTTCGCCATTATTTGAATCGGTCGTGGCGGGTCTCTGGGGTCTGTTGGCCATGGCTGCCGAGGCGCTGGCCAAAATGCGGGCCTGCTGATGTTCCTTGATCGTTGCCAGTGTCTTATCAGCAAGGCCCGCCGGTGGCTGGTCTTCCTCCCAAGCGTTCAGGGGGGAGAGAGAACGACACAAGTCCTGATATATTTCATTCAATTCGGCATCGGCGGCGAGTTGATTTGCTGTCTCTTGCCGCTGACCCGGATCGTCAAGGTTGAAATAATAGTCTATGAGTCGTTGCGTTTTCATTTCAAAAATTGCCTAAAGTGTGGCGTCGGGGTTCTCTGATTTTTGGACGCGGGTTCCATTTTATTTTTCTGTTAATTCTTTATATTTTACCGCAAAGGTTGCCACGGCGCTATGGAGCCGTGATTTTACGGTGCCCAGGGGTATGTCGAGTGCTTCGGCCATTTCCCTGTAGGACAGTTGCTTAAAATAAGCGAGTACGAGAATTTCTCTGAGATTGTCGGACAGTTGCGCTACGATCTCTCGAACCTGCTGGCACAATTCCTTCTGGCTGTAGATATCCTGGGGTGTTGTATCATCTGTCAATAGTGCATCTAAAAGGTCGAAATCATTTTCATCATTGTCGAGTCCGGATAAGTTTATCGATGGCCTACGGGATTTTTTACGCAACAAATCACGTGCTTTATTCGAGGCGATCGTGTAGAGCCATGGTCGAAATCGTCGACTGGTGTCAAACGCTTCGATCGAGAGGTGTACCTGAAGAAACGCCTCCTGAAAGGCCTCTTCAGCCAGGGAGGCCTGACCGGTAAATTTCACCAGAAAATTGTATAGCTCTTTTTCGTACCTCCTGACTAATTGGGCAAAGGCATCCTCTTTGCCGGATTTAACTAAGGTCAAAAGTTGTTCGTCAGTGACATTTCCCATTTATTACGTCTTGCTGGTTCAGGAGGTTCAAAAAAAATCGTGGTTTTGACGATGATGTCAAAAACTGTATACATGGCCAATTTTACCGAAAAAAAGGCGATTTATGACGCAAGAAGCGATTTCAGCCGTTGCGTCGGTGTTACAGTCTGTAAGCTATCGGCATTATTGCAGACAATACGACAATAATGGACGGCGGATGCGGTCTATTCAAGGTATTAAGCCAAAGGGCAGGGCCTAAGAGCGAATTGTCACAGCCAGTCCTGGGCTACCCATGCCGGGGTAGAGGTAATTTATTCGGGAGGTCGGGCGATGCGAGAACCCAAGTTTACCCATAAGCTCAGAAACGCTCATCGGACCGAATTTTAAAGCAGTTAGCAACCGGGCTACCTGATCGGTTGATGTGTCGACAACATCGGTCATGTGTTCTTGTGTTTGCAAATTTTCCTTACTCCATGTTTACGAGTTCATCCTTTATTTCCCGGGCGGCTTTTTTGGGGTTATCTGAGGCGATGATGGCCTGGCAGACGGCGATGCCGGTGGCCCCGGCGGCGATGGCCTGGCTGGCGTTTTGGCGGGTGATTCCTCCGATGGCGATGATGGGGGTGTTGGTGAGTTTTTTGACCTGTTGGATGAATTTTATGCCGGCGGTGGGGACATCGGGCTTGGTTGGGCTTGGAAATATGGCCCCTAGGGCAAGGTAGCCGATGTCCTGAGTGATGGCGGCCTGGACTTGGGGGAGGTTGTGGCTGCTTAGGCCGATGGCGAGGTGGGGGGGTAAGAGCGTTCGGGCTTGTGAGGGTGAGAGGTCGTCCTGGCCCAGGTGGACGGCGTCTGCGTTTGCCAGAATGGCCAGGTCGACCCGGTCGTTCATGACGAACAGGGCATCGGCTTCGTGGCACATTTGGGCGATCTTTCGGGCTAATTCGAGCAGCTCCGCATCAGATCTATCTTTTTGGCGAAGTTGAATGCAGCCCACCCCGGCGGCGAGGGCCTGTTGGGCCACTGTTAAGATGGGGAGCTTGCAGAGGCTTTCGGTGAGCAGGACATAGAGGCGGACATGGGCAAAGCGATTGGTTCGGTCGGCTTTGGCGATGAGTTGTTTTTCAAGATGGTAGGCTTTATATCGCAGGGCTTCGAGCCTGGCGGATAGTTCGGGTGCGTCTATTTTGGTGTATTCTTCCAGACAGCGGAGGGCCTCGGGGAGTCGTTTGACCGCTGCCTGGAGGACGGCAAGCGGGTCGGAACGCTTATGCTCCGATTCGGTGGTGATGGTGGTGCCGACATCACCGGGTGTGTCTCGGGCGGCGAGCAGTTCGTTTTGAGGCAGTTGGGCGATGATTTGCGACAGGTCGTGGCGTGACTGCTTGACCAGACTGCTCAGATGGGCATCATTGAGAAGAAACCGGGCGAAATCTTCCATGCAGCGAAGCCCCTCGCGGGCACGATTAAAATTGGCATCAATGAGTCGGAGTATCTGCTTGTTCATACAGGCCATTGTAGCCGATAGCGAAGCGGGGGTAAAGGATAGAAATTTGCTGACGCCGGCGTCTTAGTTCGCTTTTACGAAGGCCAGCAGGATGGAGGTGTATTCTTTTTTATGCCATACGACGCATTTGTCCTGGCATTTGGGGATTGTTGTTTCGGTATGGAGCTTGAGGCCGTGTGATCGGGCGGAGGTGAGCAGTTGCTCGATGTCTTTTTTGCTGAATATCTGCCATGGCAGGCCGAATTCACGTACATCTTCTGAAACATCGATTTTATCTTCCCAGTAATCAACCGTGATATAGAGCAGGCCCGAGGGCTTAAGGATGCGACTGGCCTCTTTGAAAAACTTATCGCTATCCACGCCATGTTCCAAAACCGAGATACAGGTCGCGACGTCGATGGTTCCACTGGCGAATTTTGTATGGGTGAGGTCCTGTTTATAGAGCCGAAATGGCCGTTTTAGGGTTTTTCCTCGCCACATCCGAATAAATTGGCGGGCCCGGTCGAACACGTTAATCGTCAGGTCTACGCCGGTGAGTGCGGTAAATCCCATGGCATGTAAAAATCGGAGCGTGAATACACCCCCACAGCCCAGGTCTACAATCCTGGCATCCAGGGGAAGGTTTTCGATCAGGCCGGTAAGGTGGTATAGGTCCCAACATTTTTCAGCGCAATCGTGCCTGGGCAAATCCCGACGTCCCAGTTCAATTGCGGACTGTCCAATTTCTGTCCAATTCTGTAATACGTTTATCATATTTATCCTATTCTAGACTAATATTTAGCCGTGAGCTAATAAAATGTATGTTTGCTATCGTCTATCTATTTGATTTCAGATTATTAAATTGTATAAAAAATTGTGACTTTTCTCTTTCCAGCTTCATATACAGCAAATATCCCTCCGGAAAATATAGATACTCGGGTTGAAAACCACCCTGGAGGCGTCTATGATAGCATTAAAGTGGAAGTGAGAGGTTGGCAAGTTAATTATTTTCAAGCGATATGCTAATTATATTACCTGTTTCTGGGAGAATACTATGAAGAAGAAAATTACTTTATTGATCATGCTCGTTATTATTCCAATCAAATCTGTAAGTTCAGATACGATCACTATCAATGCTTATGACTCAGGGAATGGTCAAATCACAATTGGCTACACTATGGTCTCTGGTACATCGACACCACTTACTTTTGGTTTAAGGGTCACACTGAGCAACGGCGCGACCCTTGCGAGCCCCAGTGATGTTATTTATGTTGATTCGGGCTTTCCGATATATATAGATCATGCTTATGGTGATCCAGGGTCATATAATTATGGCATTGGCCATCCTTTGGCAGAAACTGGCATGCCAGGAGAGCTAACCTCTGGGGCTTCGAGTTTTACCATAAGTCTTGGATCATTCCCGGACAGTATTACAGTACAAGATGTTCGGGCTTTCTCTGCAGAATGGCTTTCTGAAGAGGCCCCACCCTCTAATGCTATGGACTTTAACCTGGACGGTAAAGTTGACTTTATTGATTATTCAATGATGGCCGGTGGGGGGCAGGTAACCCCTGCTTCAATGGTTAATCTTATTACCCTTCAATTGCATGATGGCGGTTCTGGTCATACCGAAGCAACCATCCAGCTGGATTATATCAGGGGCGGGATCATTGGGACAAACGAAATGCCATTGGATACTAATTTTCCTCAATCAGTACATGTGGTCATCCCGGCACCGTGCAATTATATCTTAACGGGCGACCTTGACGGTAACTGTAAGGTTGACATTGTGGACTTTGCCCTGATGGCCACGAACTGGCTGACCGATTGTGATGCGATCCCTACCAACCCGGTGTGCATACCGAAACAGGCCTGAAGTCACTGGGGTGATGCATCCTCCAGGCCAGTGGCCCTATCACTAAGATTGCTAAAAGATCCCCCAAAATAACAGACTGCACCTCGCTTTAAATATCCTGATCCTTATCGCCGATCTCTACGATTTCGGTGCCTGCCGATATGGATTTCACTGCTAATCAGTGGGAGTCGCAAATTTATTGCGATATTTACAGATATTTTCGATCTCTGGCCGATAAATCTTGTAACTGTATATATGAAATGCTATTATACTAAATGCCCTGTCAAGTGCTTATTTTGCAGTGGGAAAGGGCATTTTGACCATAGAAATCAAGGATGATTATGCCAGAGAGCCGTCAGATCAATCGAGTCGCTTATAGCTGCATAGCATTTGGGCTGTGTATTTTTGTATTTTTGAGCCTGATCAGTTTTGATATTAATGATCGGCCGAATCCCGATGTGGCTTCTCAGGCGGCTGTGTCGAATCTGTGTGGGCCGATAGGGGCCTATATTGCCTATAAATGTGAATATTATCTTGGCCCGGCCACGATGCTGCTGCTGTGTACCTTTGTGCTGTGGCTGATCCTCTATTGCATGCAAAAGCCGATTGAGCAGATGGTATTGCGGATTATCGGCGTTGGTTTGATCGCGGCGGCCATTTCTGTCAGTGCGTACCTGCTCAATCCGGGTGATTCGAATTCGCTTAGTCATGGCAATGGGGGTATTCTTGGAATCGCATTGGGTTATTTTCTGCTCCATAATACCGCTATTGTAGGGGCAACCCTGGTCGTTGTCGCTATGATTATCGTGGGATTGCTGCTGGCGGCCGACAATATTCTGCTGTTATTACCGCGGTTATTGATCTTTGGGGCCGACCAGTTGCGTCAGGCCGGTCCGGTACTGGCTGGTGTGGGCAATAAAACTGCCGAAGTGAAGGTGAAGGTGAAGGATAACAGCAAGGGCTTTTTGTCGCGAGCGGTTGCGGTTGTCAAGTCAAAACATAAAGCCAGTGATGACCTGGACGATGTACCGATGGAGGGATTTGAGGAGGCGCCGTCTGATTTTGAGGCCACTGATGTTGAGCCTGATGAAACAGACGAAGCGGTGATTGAGGATGGGGTCGAGGAGGACGAGGGGGAAGAATTCCGAGAGGAGATGGAAGAGGGTGACCTCCCGGGTGATGAAATTAAGTCTGACGAGGATCTGGATGATGATGAGGAGTTAGAATATCGCAAGGCAGATCGCCCGGTTATGCGTCAAATATCCGGCCCAACAGTCTCTGCACTGGCCAAAATGCTGGGGCACAAACCGCCGGCCTCCTCCGATTCAACGCACACCGAGATCGTCGATTACAGCAATTATATCTATCCGCCGGCTGAGTTGCTGGACGAGCCGGTGAACGGGTACAATGAACTCTTAGAGGAGTCGGTTCGAGAGCGGGCAAAAATCCTGGAAAATACGCTCAAGGAATTCAACCTGGAGACCCGGGTGGTTGCTACCGAAACCGGTCCTGTGATCACCATGTTTGAATTAAAACTGGCGCCGGGCATCAAGGTTTCACAGATCACGAATTTGTCCAACGACCTGGCCCGCTCGCTGGGGGCTCCCTCGGTCCGTGTTGTGGCACCGATACCGGGGAAGCATACGATTGGGATCGAAGCACCCAATAGTGAGAAGGAGACGGTTCGGATCAAAGAATTGTTGAGCCTGGCGGGTGACAAGCCGGGCAAGATGCAGATCCCGTTATTTCTGGGCAAAGATGCTCATGGTGACCCGCTGGTGGTTGACCTGGCGGGCATGCCGCATTGTTTGATCGCCGGTACGACCGGTAGTGGTAAGAGTGTCTGCATCAATTCAATTATTATCAGTATTCTTCTGACACAGCGGCCTGATATGGTCAAGTTGATACTGGTTGATCCGAAAATGGTGGAAATGAATTCGTTTGGCGGCCTGGCGCATCTGATGTGTCCGATCGTGACGGAGATGCAGCGGGCCGAGCAGATATTGCAGTGGCTCACCGGTAAGATGGATGAGCGTTATTCGCTGATGGCCCGGGCCAAGGTGCGAAACATAGTCGCTTATAACAAGTTGAGCGAAGAGAAAATATACGAACGTCTGATGCCGAAAACTGAAGAAGAAAAGATGCGAATTCCAACGCGACTGCCCTATATTGTCGTGGTGATCGACGAATTGGCGGACTTGATGATGACTTCCGCCAAGGAAGTTGAAGGGCACATTGTGCGACTGGCACAGAAGAGCCGCGCAATTGGTATTCACCTGGTTTTGGCCACCCAGCGTCCGCAGGCGACGGTTGTGACGGGCCTGATCAAAAGTAATATGCCTTGTCGGATCAGTTTCCGGGTGGCCTCCCGAATGGACAGCCGGATCGTGTTGGATAGCAACGGTGCTGAAACCCTGTTGGGTCAGGGCGACATGCTGTTCCTCAAGCCGGGCACCAGTGATCTCTTGCGGTCGCAGGGGGCCTATGTGAGTGATGATGAGATCAACCGGATCGTTAAGCATCTCAAAGAAGTCGCGGCGATGAGTTACCATCCTGAATTGGTACAGATGAACCGGATCGACACCGGTGACGATGAACGTGACGAACTGTTCGACGAGGCGGTCCGTTTGATATTGCAATCGCAGCGTGGAAGTGTTTCACTGTTGCAGCGTCGGTTGACGATCGGTTATTCGCGTGCGTCCCGGCTGATCGACCAGATGGCAACGGCGGGTATTGTCGGCGAATATAAGGGGTCGCAGGCGCGTGAAGTCAATATGACATTGAAAGAGTATGAAAGCATTCGCCGGCAGATGGAGCAGGAAGCAGCCGTGGGCTATGCGGATATGCAAGAGGATGATCCGGCCCCGGTGACTGATACACGGGAGGAGGTCTCATCCGTCCAGGCGGATGAAGAACCGTTTGATGGCCCCGATGCGTTTGCCGGGCAGGAGGTTCCGGAGGAGGAGGAAGAGGAAGAGGTTGAATATGAGTATGAAGAAGAAGAGGAAGAAGAAGAGGAGGAGGAGGAGGAAGAAGAGGCTGTAGAAGACGGCGA
>JAIPFO010000180.1 GCA_021736565.1 Phycisphaerae bacterium
GGCCTTCGCCACTTTGGGAAACACGCGATTCATTCTGTTGTATCGCTTCAGTATTTTTTTCAGCCCCCCAGACGGGTGGAAGGAAAACGAGGCACGAAAACAAAACAGCAATTGTAGCGATCCGGCTTAAAAAAAAACATCGGATACAATCACAAAACATCATCGTTGGACTCCTGTTATAAAGAAAGCAAATACATAACCAGGTCGGCAAGCTCTTTCTCGGTCAAGCCGGAGGTCTCGCCGTGCATGTCGCCTTTGTTAAATTTCTTAAAGACATCTTCCATCGTACCCGCGCGGCCGTCGTGGAGATACGGAGAAGACCGCCATGCTTCTACCAGCGATGGGGTGTCCAGCTCAATTCCTTCTTCACGACCTTTACCGGTCCCAACATCGTATTTTTGCATATCAGTATAATGCACCCCTGAATGACACATGTTACAATTGGCCTTGTCAAAAACTTTTTTGCCCCGTTCCCCAGAAGCCGACATCTTTCCATTGACCAGATAGGGACTTGGAATGGGTTTTAATGATTTAAGATATTCATCAATCGCGACGGCATCTTCTTCAGGCCTCACAGCAAACTGAATATAACGAATTCCTGCCCTGACCGCAATTTCAGCATTTTCACGAATGCCGCTGACCATCACCGGGGGCGTTTCATGCGATAGCAGTAATTTCCTGGACTGCTTAGGATTTCCGATCCCGTCATTGAGCAGGTCCCAATTCAAAGCGTCACTACGAGCATCGGAGGGATGGCAAGTCGAACAACTCAGCCATTTCTGAAAACACAACGACGCATCATTAAAGAACATTTCACCCTTGCGAACCACGGTCATTTCTTTGGGATGCGCACTCAATTGAATTGATTCTGCGGGACGATAATATGTGTTTGCACCGACATCAACCACTCCCAGACTGTCGGTAAAATATTCACCAACATAAACGTTCGTCCCCACAATCGCCATGCCCCGCGGGCCATTACCGGATAACCGGAGACGCTTCTTTAAACCGACCAGAAAGGCCAGGTCATTGGGAACATCGTCATAGGAATTGGAAGCGTCCGATACTTTACCCCCGGCAGCCACCTTTGTAAGTTTCTCGTTTAAGCCTACCCGGTCGATAACGAGCACCTCATGTGTACCGGAAAGAGCGATGCATATCGACTTGCCATCCGATGTACATGCTACCCCCCAGGGATTTGCCGCTCCAAGGTCTACATCGTCAAGCAGGATAGTATTGATCGTCTTCTTCGTCGCTACATCAATAACCGTCAAAGCATTTGTGCTCATCCAGCCACGTTCCAACTGAGTCGTCGGAAGCTGATAACGGGCAAGAATATGGGTCACATAAGCATGTTTCCCATCAGGCGATATACAAGCCCCTTTTAAATCAATACTGCCATTGGGCAATGGAATGGATGTCACACTCATCGAAGCGGTATCGATCATCGAAACGACCGATGCGGCATAATCGCCATCGGTAGGCCCCGATGGTATTTCATTTGCCACAACAAGGGTTTTCCCGTCCGGGCTGATCGCCATGGCCGATGGCTCGCGGTCCACCGGGATTGTCGCTACCTGTTTTTTAGCCTTTAAATCAACAACACCAATGTTGTTATTAAATTTATTGCAAACATAAAGAGTTTTCCCATCAGGACTTAGAACGGGCGATAAGGGTGAATGGCCCACCATTATTGAATCGGTAAGTTGATCGCTCGCCAGGTCAATAACCATAATTTTACCCTGAGGTAAATTGGCTGCGACATACAATTGACGTCCATCTGGAGACAATACCAGCCCACTGGGATTAGCAGGTAACTGGATCGTTTTGGAAACGCCACCTTTTTTTACATCAAAAACCGAGACCTCACTGGCCGTCGCCTCGGCAATATACAGCGTATCTCCCTGCTCATTGGCAACAATCGCCACCGGCGAGAGAAAATCAGCCGCGAGAGCAGGACTAAATGTACAGAACCCAATGATAACACAAGAACATATTAAAAAAAATGGCGTTAACTTTGATTTTTGACTCATCGAAATGTCTCCTGAAAATATACACTCATTAAATTACCAGCGTTCGCTGGGCCTGATCTGGCAAACCCAGTTGCGATGGTCTACCTGAACAGTCTATTCTGTCTAAAATTACAAAATCCTATACGATTAAATTATATGCTGTTTTTTTTATCAAATAACACGTCAGGCCAAGACCTGATCGCTTCAAAAAAATCATCACGAGGCGTTATCAGAGGCTCGATCTACAGCTATCGCCCGTCACCACTGCCAACAGCCAGAATTTTCTCCACAATTCCCTCCGTCAGCTCGTAATCTTCCAATAAAGGAAATCCCTCCCAGACAACCCCCCAGCCAGGTTCCATAAGAATAACATGAGGAATGCCCCGCACGCCCAATGCCGTATACATCTTTTTCTGAGTATCGATCGCACTGAAATATTGGATCTTCGGTTCGGCAAGTTGCCGCACTTGATCTTCTGCCTCTTCTGAAACGCCGATGACCACAAGTTTATTGCCATATTTTTCATGAAGCGTATTCAATAATGGAATTGACCGTCGACACGGCGGACACCAGGTCGCCCAGAATTCGATAAGAACATATTTCCCCGTAATATCCGGCGCGTCAGTAAGCCATTTTTCAACCGTCAGTTCTGGGGCCTGGCTCCAAAGGAAGGAATCGGCCCATAATCGTTTTTCCTTTTTAATGACCGGTGGCTTGTCTTCAGTGTCCGGAGAGTTTTTTTCAGAGGAACGAGCGATTGCTTTTGACGAGTGATCGATACTGGTATTACCTGGTGATGTGTTTGCATCATCACTAGCAACTTCCGAGTCCTCATTTGGTAAAATGGGCTCATCAGATAAATGGGTGCTATTGGATGAATTCACATCAGTCGCTGTATCGCTATCCTGCTTTTTACAGCCCGATATGTTCAGGGCGATCAACTGACATAACAGAAATGCTCGTATTATCTTTCTTATCGGAGTCATCTAAATACCTCAAAAAATCATCGACCAATGACAATTGCATCAAAAGTCAACATTGACAAGTAAAAATGCGAATTAAGACGCTAACGTCACCATTTAAGAATGGCACCGGTATCGGCCGAAGTAGCCAGCTTGGCGTATTTACCCAGAACACCGAATTTGATTCGCGGCGCGGGTTTTTTCCACTTCCCCTTACGTTCGGCAAGTTCGCGGTCGCTCAGTTTTGCCTTCAGTACGCAATTGGGAATATCGATCTCGATAATATCACCGTCTTGCAGCAATCCGATCGGACCACCGGCGAATGCCTCGGGGCTGATATGCCCAATGCACGCACCGCGGGTACCGCCGCTAAAGCGGCCATCGGTGATCAATGCCACCGATTCCCCCAGGCCCGCGCCCATGATATAACTGGTCGGGCTGAGCATTTCCTGCATGCCGGGTCCGCCGCAGGGACCTTCATAGCGAATCACAACGACATCACCAGATTTAACCTTGCCGCCAAGTATGCCTTCACAGGCCTCTTCCTGACTGTCAAAAATAATCGCCGGACCGGTATGCGTCAGCATCGACGGAGCCACGCCGGCACATTTAACCACACTGCCCTGTGGGGCCAGATTGCCGCGAAGGATCGCCAGGCCGCCTGTTTTGGAATAGGGATTATCCAGCGGACGAATGCACTGGTCATCTTTAATTTCAGCCGCAGCAATATTCTCACCGAGCGTCTTGCCTGTCGCTGTGATGCAGTCAAGATTCAGCAGGCCATCCACTTTTGATATCTCTTTGAGAATGGCACTGATCCCCCCCGCCGCATCCACATCTTGCATGTGATAGTGACTCGAAGGGGACACCTTACAAATATTCGGGCATTTATCCGAAACCGCCTGGATCCGGTCAAGGTCATAAGGCACTTCAGCCTCATTGGCAATCGCCAGGGTATGCAAGACCGTATTGGTCGAGCCCCCCATCGCCATATCAAGGGCCATCGCATTATCCAGCGATTCCAGGGTGAGAATGTCACGAGGCTTAATATCCCGCCTGACCAGTTCCAGAATTTGCCCACCCGCCTGTTTGTATAGTGCCTGCCGGCGCGGGTCAACCGCCGGAATAGAGCCATTGCCCGGCAAGGCCATACCAATGGCTTCACAAAGACAGTTCATACTATTGGCGGTAAACATCCCCGAACAACTCCCGCAAGTGGGACAGCCTGTATCTTCCAGCTCTTTAAGTTCAGCTTCGGATATTTTACCATTGTTATAGGCGGCAACCCCTTCAAAAACACTGATCAAATCAACGGTCTTACCGGAAGAGGTTACCCCCGCCATCATCGGCCCCCCTGAGACAAAAACAGTCGGGAGATTCGTCCGCATGGCCGCCATCAGCATGCCGGGAACAATTTTATCACAATTAGGTATGCAGATCATCCCGTCAAAACAATGGGCATGCAACATCGTCTCGACCGAATCGGCAATGACTTCCCGACTGGCCAGAGAGTACTTCATCCCGGTATGCCCCATCGCCACCCCGTCACAAACACCAATGGTATTGAACATGAACGGCACACCGCCGGCGTCCCGAACCGCCTGCTTGACCACCTCGCCAACTTTACCCAGATGGCAATGCCCGGCGATGATATCAACATGGCTATTGGCAATCGCAATAAACGGCTTACCCATATCCTCATCAGTAATCCCACACGCCTTCAACAAACTACGGTGCGGGGCGCGTTCAAATCCAGCCTTAACAGCATCTGACCTCATGGCTAACTCCTGTATTTTCAATAACTTATATCTCGTACAATCAAATGACTACTAAGATTATATCAAAAACACAACAAACTGCCACTGGAAAATAATATGCGCCGTACGACTTCCGATATTATGAGCCTTTCGCTATTTTATCCTGCTCATATTTATTCATAAATCGCGTTCCCGCCCGGGTGTATTGGATAACGGCCAGGATAGAAGCCCCCGTTGCCGCCCACCATATTGTCATGACGACGTATTTGAAATTTTGCCATATTTTTTGAACATCGGGTGAAATGAGTATTCCTGCGATCATCACTAATTGCAGAGCCGTGCAGAGTTTACCCATTCGCCCGGGTTCGATGTTTATTTCTGACGTAATATAGAATATGATGAGAAACCCCAGCGTAATATACAGGTCTTTACCGATAATAAAAACAACCACCACATCCGGCAGTCTCATCCCCTCTACGGCCGTTTTTTCCCAACACAGCAGCAGACAGCTGCAGGTGATCAGCAGTTTATCGGCCAACGGGTCCAAAAATGTTCCCAATGCTGTAACATCATCACTTCGCCGGGCCAGATAGCCGTCCAGGGCATCGCTAAGGGCCATAACCAGAAAAAATGCCAGCGCGACATATCGAACCCTGCTACCAACAGCCGAATCATTTAAATGCAACATAAGGGCTACAAACGGCACGATCAGTAAGATCCGACCAATCGTTATGCGGTTCGCCCAGGACATACGCAATTTGACGCCGGCGTCATTAGTATTTTTGGAACCCATTTTCCGCATTTTAAAGAAAGATTTTAAATTGGATAAATGTCTGCTGACGCGAGAATCTAATTTAGCCATTATCGTCTCCTGTTTTGCCGAAATATTAATACATCGCCGGCACCGCACAGATTATAGACACACCATCGCTATCAGTACAAACTATTCCTGGGCTATACCTGCCAAAAACTCCTCAGCAGCCATCGTTTCGACGCCCAGTTTTTCAGCCTTTGCAAGCTTACTGCCCGCTTTTTCACCATAAATCACCAGATCGGTCTTTTTACTGACACTGCCGGTTGGCCGGCCGCCGTTCTTCTGGATCAGAGCCTCCATATCCCCGCGAGAATAGCCTTCGATACTCCCGGTGACGACTACAGTTTTCCCCGCTAAAAGCCCGCCCTCATCTGAAATGGCAGCCTTTTTGCCCGGCCCGGTCATTTTAACGCCTACTTGTATTAAATCATCGATCAATGCCCGTGTCGATTCTTCATGACAAAAATCGTAGATACTCTGGGCGATCACAGGCCCCACTTCGTCAATCTGCTCTAATTGCTCTGCGTCAGCCTCTAAAATCGCCTCAATACTCCCCATCTCAGATGCCAAAACCTGGGCAGCGCGTTTGCCGACGTGTAAAATCCCAAGCCCCGCCAATACCCGCTCCAACGGACGGTCTTTACTGACCTGTATCCCTTCGATCAAGTTTTTGGCCGATTTTTCCCCCATCCGCTCCATCCCCGCCACATCTTCCATCTTAAGTCGGTACAGATCCGCAAAACTTCGAACCTTGCCAGAAATAACCAGCTGCTCGACGAGGGAAATACCCAGCCCGTCAATATCCATTTGGTTGCGTGCCGAAAAATGACGTAGCTTTTCAATAAACTGCCGCGGACAGAGGGGATTAATACAGCGAATATAGACGCCGTTTTCATCCTTATGGACCCCCCCGCCGCATTCCGGACACGACACCGGCACCGGGAAGACCTGCGATGTTTTCGGACGTTTGCTTTTAATTACTTCAACAACCTGCGGGATGATCTCGCCGGCCTTTTCAATGAGGACCACATCACCTTGGCGTACATCCTTACGGGCAAGCTCGTCAAAATTATGCAAACTCGCCCGGCTAACTGTCGTACCGGCTAGCTGAACGGGTTTAAAATTAGCTACCGGTGTTAACGCACCGGTCTTGCCCACCTGAACGCTGATACTCTCAACGATGGTTTCGGCTTGCTCTGCGGCGAATTTATAGGCAATACACCAGCGAGGCGCACGGCTCGTTCGACCCAGCTGTTTTTGCTGGGCGATACTGTTGACCTTAATGACCATACCGTCAACGGCATATTCCATCTGGTGCCTTTTCGTCTCCCACCGATCGCAACATTCAATCACTTCTTCAATATCATTAGCCACCTCAAAAAAGGGACTCACCGGCAATGACAATCCCTTTAGCCTCTCCAGCATAGCAGCATGACTAACAGCAAAATCATCAGGCTGCACCTCACCCAACGCATAGGTCAGTATTTTCAACTTCCGTTTGGCCACCTTCCGGCTATCCAGCATTTTCAACGAACCGGCCGTTGCGTTTCGCGGGTTGGCAAATGGCATTTCATCCGACTCCTCACGCTCGGCATTGATACGCGCAAATTCCTTATTCGGCATAAACACCTCACCACGAACCTCCAGAACATCCGGCACCTCGCCACCTTCATCAAACAGCAACTCCCCCCCTTTGACTGAATCATCCGATTCCAACCGCAACGGCAGCGACGTGATTGTCCGCACATTAGCGGTCACATCATCACCCCGAATGCCCTCTCCCCGGGTGGCACCCAGCACCAGCACCCCTTTTTCATAACGCAGCGACATCGCCACGCCATCGATCTTCGCCTCCACCACATACTGAATGTCTTGATCGCCCAGGGCCTTCCGCACCCGCTGGTCAAACTGACGCAATTCCTCAGCCGAATAA
>JAIPFO010000181.1 GCA_021736565.1 Phycisphaerae bacterium
TGTCGTAGTTGTCTTCCCGCATGGACCCGCCGATGATCTCGCCGTAGCCTTGCGGGGCCAGGCAGTCAAAATTCATTACGACCCGCGGGTCCTCTGAATCGGGCTTCATGTAGAACGCTTTGCAGTCTTTGGGGTAGCGATGGACAAAGACGGGTCGGTCGTGCAGGGACGAGATGATCGTTTCATCCGAGCCGCCCAGGTCCTTGCCCCATTTGAAGCCGGCGGCCAGTTCCATGTGTTTGGGGATGTTTTCAATCTGCTCCTTCAGGTCGCTTAGTTCGTCCCGGCCCTGGGCGATCTGGTTGGTGAGCTTATCTTTTTGCCATTGCTTTTTGGCCGCGGCCATTTCATCATTCCATTGGGCCATGTTCTTTTCCAGTTCCCCGGCCTGCTGCGTCTTCTGGTTGAGCAGGTCTTCCATGTAGGTTTTTACCTTCTCACTGTGCAGCAGATCCACCGCGTCGCTGTAACTCAGCCGAACGAAGGGGGCCTGGATTTTTTCCAGGTCGGCGGTGTCCCGCTCTAGAATGGCCAATTCCTGCCGGCGATCACGCAAGACGGCCTGGACAATCGAACAGATAAACTGTTCGGCCACTTCCAACAGCCCCTCGAGGTCAATGTAGGCGATTTCCGGCTCGACCATCCAGAACTCGGTGAGATGGCGTCGTGTTTTGCTCTTTTCGGCCCTGAACGTTGGTCCAAAGCAATAGACTTTGCCCAGGCTGAGGGCGGCCGATTCGAGGTAGAGCTGGCCGGTTTGGGCCAGGGCGACCTCTTCGCCGAAATAATCCACGTTGAAGAGGGTCTGCTCGCCTTCACCGGCGGCCGGTGCGAAGATAGGCGTATCTACGAGGATAAAGCCGTTACTATTGAAGAAGTTACGCACTGCCTCGATAATTGTATGTCGCAATCGGGCCAGGGCCCATTGTCGTTGTGACCGCAAATGAAGGTGGCGGTTTTTGAGAAGGAATTCGGTGCCATGGGCTTTGGGGGTAATGGGATACCCTTCGGCTTTCTGGACAATCTGTACTTCGGTTACGGCCATTTCATGCCCGCCGACACTACGCTCTTCGGCACGGATCGCGCCCCGTAGGATGAGTGAGGATTCCTGTCCAAGGCGTTTAACTTCGGCAAACAGTTCGGCGTTGGCCTCGGATTTTTCATAGACACACTGGCATAGCCCGGTGCCATCGCGGAGAATTAAAAACTGCACCTTGCCACCGGCCCGGCTGTTATATAGCCATCCGCGAAGTTCCACATGTTGGCCAACATATTGACTTAATTCACTGATCTTAACGGTATTCATAGCGTTCCTGCCTTTCATTATTCTTCTCATACACCAATATAATCTCCCCCATCTTCTCCGGCGGGTGTAGCTCGTCGGGGAGGATGGGGGGAGGTTATCAGTCATATCTGTCACCTGGATAAATCCAGGTGTTAATGATATTATTATTTCATCTGTGTAAGAGGGCACAGCATGCTGTGCCCTCTATCATTTGTCTTTACATGTCCAGTTTTTCGCGCAGATAACTTTTGATCTGGTCGCAGTTTACGCGTACCTGTTCGAGGGTGTCGCGGTCTCGGACGGTGACGGTGTTGTCTTCGGTGGTTTGGCCGTCAACGGTGACACAGAAGGGCGTGCCTGCTTCATCCTGGCGACGATAGCGTCGGCCGACGGCGCCTTTTTCATCGTAGAAGCAATTGAACAGGCCTCGCATGTCATCGTACATGGCACGGGCCTTCTCGGGCATGCCTTCTTTTTTAACCAGCGGGAAGAAGGCGGCCTTGATGGGGGCCAGTTTGGGGTGGAATTTCAGCAGGTTACGCGGTTTGCCGCCCACCTCGTCGACGGCATAGGCATCGACGAGGAATGCCAATGTGCCCCGGTCGGCCCCGGCGGAGGGTTCAATGACATAGGGGACGTAGCGTTTTTTATTGGGCTCATCAAAATAACTCAGCGGGCCCTTGTGCCAGTCATCGCGTTCGTCCGGCAGGGTGGTTCCCAGTGTGTCGCGTTTATTTTCGATCCAACGGGTTACGGCTCTCATGCCGCGTTGGTGCTGGCGCAGGTCGTAGTCGGTGCGGTTGGCCACCCCTTCGAGTTCCTGCCAGTCGCCCTGTCCGAATGGGAATTTATATTCGACATCGACGCAGGCTTTGGCGTAATGGGCCAGTTCATCGGGGTCATGATCGCGGAAGCGGAGGTTTTCCTTATTAATTCCCAGGTCCAGATACCATTGCATCCGGGCGGTCTTCCAGTGTTCGTACCATTGATCGTCGGTACCGGGCTCACAGAAGAATTCAATTTCCATCTGTTCAAATTCACGGGTTCTGAAGATAAAGGCCTTGGTGGTGACTTCGTTTCGGAAGCTTTTACCGATCTGTGCGATCCCGAAGGGTATTTTAACCCGGGAGCTGTTGAGAACATTGCTGTAATTCACAAAAATTCCCTGGGCGGTTTCGGGTCGAAGAAAGACATTCATGGCATCGTCGGCATTGGCGCCCATTTGTGTTTCGAACATCAGCTTGAACGCCATGGGCTCACTAAACTTACCCGTGGTCCCGCAGGATGGGCACACCATTTTTTCAAGATCATTATTTGTCGCAGGTTCATTTTCGGCATTTTTGAGGTGATCGACGCGGGTTCGCGTATTACATTTCTGGCAAACGGTGACCAGGTCGGCAAATTTATCGACATGGCCCGAGGCTTTCCAGACCATTGGGTGCATGAGGATGCTGCAATCAATGCCGACCATATTGTCACGCATCTGGACGGCTGCCTTCCACCATTCATTTTTGACATTTCGTTTCAATTCAGAGCCCAGGGGCCCGTAATCGTAGCAACTGGCGAGTCCGCCGTAAATGTCACTACTTTGAAAAATAAATCCTCGACGCTTGCAAAGGGAGACCAGATCATCCAGTTTTTCGAGTGTCTCAGCCATAATATTTTAAGTATCCTTTCTTTTATGCGGTATTAACAGACGCCAGGGTCACTATTGACTTTTGACGCGGGAGTCTTATTTCATCGTATGCAGTTTGCCATTATACTCACAATCTGCCATTTCACAAGCCTCATTGGTCATTTCGGCTCTTATAAATGATTTTTTGTAGAAAATATTCTGGTTTTTTCCCCTGAATCAGGGACTTTTTCTTCTATTTCATTGAATTGCAGTGATTCTTCTTGACTTTGGGACTCATAACTATTATCAATGGTATCAGATAGTAATGCCAGCGTCGTAAGTATTTTGATACCATGGTCCTGGCTCTAAATGGATGTTTTTATGTGTCAATATTGACGCCAGCGTCATAAGTATTTTTGAAGCTCGTTTTCCGCGTCTTAAAGGACGATTTTAAAGTCGAAAAATAACGTTTGACGTGGGAATCAATATTGGCTTTTGACGCCATCATCACTCGATGATGCTATTCAGACTTCCTGTCGCAAAGGTTCTGGAGATATTGAGAAAGGATTCTCGAAAATGACAGATCAAACAGACGTAGCTTTTGATTCATACGCGTTACGCATGCCATCGATTCCCCATCGGCTGCCGATCGTCGAGCGGATCATGACCGAGTCGATCATTGACCCGAGGATAGAACAGCATCGCCCGCGTGCTCTGTTTACGTTTTTCTGTGGTTCAGAACCTGAATCCCTGGGCGGGTATGACAGCCAGCTGGAGGTTGTTGGCCGATGCCTGGAATGGTTTACATTTGATTACCTTATCCCGGAGCTCGGGTGTACGCCGGCAGAGCACTGGCTGAACTGTAACGCTTCGAAGTTGAATACCCGTGAGAATAAGGCGGTAGAGCAATGTCTGGATTTCACCCTGGGGATATTTGAAATAACGGCGGTGACTCCAGATGTCGGGTTTACGGCGATCGATATTCTTCGGCCCGGGAAGTCTTATGCCATTTCCGAGAAGATCATAACCGGTGAATTGGAAAATGGTCAGATCCTCTTGGGGCGTCTTTTCCCTTCGGAGGATATTATGACGATTTCGGGCATGTCGGCGATTGTGGATAAAGCGGCTGCCGGCCAGATGAAGCGTCTGTTTCAATCGGGTAAATTAAAGCCGAAATCCATTCTTGAGAACCTGGACGGGCTGGAGCTTGAGAATCTTATCGGGCGATCATTGATGGGTATTGATACGATCGAAGATCTGGCGATACTGGACAAGCGGCTGGGTCGCTATTTTGGTGATGTAGTTCCCGGGATCATGTCCTTTGAGAAATTTCAACATTTTGTTGAGCAGGCTGATGATCCTGTTGAGATTGCCGTACGCGTCTGCCGTCACATGCATATCAGTTGTTCACACGAAATAGAATTGATCCTGGCTTATATCATGACCTACTGGTTCCGAACGCACTGACGGGGGGGTGGGGAATTAAACTTCTCTGTTGTTGTCTGGATTGTAGATCAATCCGCCTGTTTCTTGATAATTTTTCAGGACGTTACACGCCTGGTCTCGCATGATGTCCTGTATGATGTTGATTCCCTGACGGTTAAATTTTTCTACCCAGTTTTCCGGCTTTATTCCTTCGTCAAACCCGATCTTCCGGGCATCGGCATCGCGGGCGCCACAAACAACCTGTCGGATCCCAGACCAGCCGATCGCCCCCAGGCACATTGCACAGGGTTCAACGCTGGTGACCAGTTGGCAGGAGGGCATTCCGGAGGCTCCCAGGTCGTAATGGCCCAGGTGTTTTTGGGCGAAGATAATTGCTACAATTTCGGCATGTAACAGGGAGCAGTTTTGACTGTTTACCAGGTTGACGCCACAGGAGAGTCGTTTTCCACTGTCGCGGTCGAAAATTGCCGCGCCGAAAGGGCCGCCGGTATTATTTTTGACATTTAAATGTGCCAGGGTAATGACAAAATCCATTCGATCTTCGAGAGTCTCAGTCGAAAAATCAGCGCTCGCCAGGTGGTCATCTATCCAGGTGGGTAATTGCAATTTGAAATGGGTCATAAGGTATTGTTTAAACTCCATAACGCATCGTTGGGATGGAAGTCCGACCCTGGCTCATGCAATTTGTAACAGCAGTCACCTAAGTCTTTTGAGGTCCGTTTTGCGTTTTTTAAAGGGCGATCGGCGTTTGTCGGATCGACTTTTGACGCGGGGATCAATTATTTTCTATTTGAAGTCGCTGGTCCAGAGCCCGCCAGATCAACTTGGCAATGGCCTGGGGAGAAAGGTACTTGGAGTTGATGACCAGATCGTAATTAAGGCTGTCAAAAACATCCTTACCGAGAAATTTATGGGCAAAATCACGACGTGCCTTGTCCGAGTTTTTAACGAGTCTTTTGGCTTGGTCAAGGCTGATATTATTGCGTTGGGCAATGCGTTGAATTCGCAAATCAATGGGCGAGGTCACCCGAATTCTCAACCCATTTTTTGGGGGTAAGATCATTCCCGCGGCCCGGCCAATGATAATCGCCCGGCCATGATTGGCAATGACCATGAGTGTTTTTAACAAATGATGATAATAGGTATCTTGCGCGACCTGTTTTTTTGTAAAAAAAGGGGTCAACCATTCTTCAATGAAGCCTGTTGTTCGCTCATCGACACTTTCCAGGACATTTTTGTGAATGTCCATATCCTTAGCCATGTGGTCGAGAATTTCTTTATCGTATATCTGCCAATCCATTAGTTCAGCCAGGACATTGCCTATTTCACCGCCGCAACTGCCCAAATCCCGGCTGATGGATATATATTTCACAACGGACTGGTCGTCGGAGGCCAGACGTATTTCAGATCGGGCCTGCTGGTCTGATGAAATAACCCATTGCCGCATTTGACTTTCAACAATGCTGTTGATCTCACGATTATGAACTGATTGGATGGTCATTTGACGACTCCTGTTTTAAGTATCGAATGCCTGCCATAAAAAAGCCCATATTTATATTTAAAGCGGCTTTTAGGGGACTCATGATGCTGATGTCAAATTGCGGCGACTATTCGCTTGTTCTATATAATTATACATCGGATTATTATGTTTTCAAAAAACAATATTTAACAATATTTCGGTAGGCCCAAAGTTTTTATCATTATTGAGGCCAGCGTCATCAGTATTTTGGTAAGCGTTCACACAAAAATTGTGAGGCTCATATTTTCTATTATCCACTATTTTCCCCTTCTCCTCATGGTGGGCTGACGCCCGCGTAAGGGAGAGGGGGGATGTTTGGGTTGGCTGCCAGGGGTTTCGCTTCGCTTAGCGGTGGTTATTATTATTTGACCACTCCGTGGTCAGACAATGGCCCTTTGGACTGCATAGGGAACCGCCATCCCAAGGCTGATCTGCGACCTACGGCGGGAATATTCTATATTTCATGAACGCTGATGATCTTTCAGAGAACATGATGTCGATGGTTAGTCCCGGATCAGCAGGTCTGTTTGGATTCCAATTGAAACCACATGGACCTGCCCGAGATATTGTCGGGCGGAGTCCTTATAAAAGCCTTTTTTCATGGCGGCAAAGGTAATGGTCTGGTCTGCGATGACCGCCCGCTCGAGTGGCTTGCCGGTATCGCAATCGAGTCCTGAGGGGATGTCCAGGGCAATGATTGTTTTTTTGACATCAGTCAAGGCGTCAATCATGGTCCGAATCGTTCCCCGGGGCGGCCCGACGGTGCCGGTTCCGAGCATGGCATCGACCAGCAGGTTCGCGGCATTGCACTCTTTTTTGACTGTCGAAATCAGCTCATCAGTGGTCAAGGTCTCAACGAACTGGATCGGCAGGTTCATTTTCTCAATGATTTTGAGGTTTATCAGGGCATCGCCCTTGAACCGCTCCGGCGTGCCAGCGGTCAGGATTTTGACCTTTACACCTGCATTGACCAGATGGCGGGCCACGACAAATCCATCCCCGGCGTTATTACCGACTCCCGCGAAAATGCACACCCGGGCGATCGTGGGATTTTTTAGCAACGAAAGGATATGGCGAGCCGCTCCGGCTCCGGCGTTTTCCATCAGGACGACCCCGGGGATGCCGTATTGCTCAATGGCCACCTGATCGCAGGCTCTCACCTGCTGGCGTGATAAAACCAGTTCATTTTTTATTTCTTTAGTCATTTTTATTGCCAGGTGAAGGGGTCCCGGTCTTTTTTGCTGGTGGTAATTTTCAGGGTTTTGTGTGCGGTGCGGAGTTTTCGGGCGATTTGGGGGAGGATGATGCGCTCGGAGTTTGTGTGGCTGGTACAGAGGGTTGTGACCCCGGCGTTTTGAAGCTCCAGCGCGTGGTGGTGTTTGAGTTCGCCGGTGAGGTAGAAATCACAGTTGTTACGAATGACATCTCGCAGGATGGTGCCACATGAGCCAGCGCAGACGGCGGCGGATTTGATCTTACCGCGTTTGGGGCCTATGATGCCGACGGTTTTGAGGTTGAGGGCCTTTTTGATCGTTTCGATCATGAGTGGGACGGTTGTGGGGTGGGCCAGGGGGCCAAAGCGGCCCAGGCCCATTCCAGTG
>JAIPFO010000182.1 GCA_021736565.1 Phycisphaerae bacterium
CAACGTATTGAGTTCATCGTAGATGTTCTGCAATAACCCAATGATCACCCGGGCGCATTCGCGAGATTCAGGAATACCTTTACCCAATACTTCGGCCAGTTCCTCAACGCGACAGACGCGAATCTCATTGACATCCACAAAAAAATTCTTAAGCTTCTTTGCGATCGAACGGGCCTTACTGTCCGTGGTCACTTCCGACAGACAGGCAAATAAAAGGGCATCCATCGGGTCCATCGGTGTCGTTGAGACAGAGACCTTATACTCTTTTTTCAGCCGGGCAACTAATTTCTTTAGCTTTGAACTGTATTCTGCACTATTCTTCATCCGGGGCCTCTACGGTTAATTCTTGCTCATTTTCTTCTTTGGCCATGGCTTTTCGCTTGACCTCTTCTTCCTGTAACTGGTCCAAAATCCGTATCGTTTCCAATCCCTTTTTTAGCGAGTCGTCCAAACAAAACGTCAATGCCGGACAACTTCGAGTCGTCAAAACAGACGCCAGACGACTACGAATAAAACCCTTGGCATTGTTAATCGCATGACAGGTCAGCTCCTGGTCTTTTTTCGAGTCACACAATACACTGAGATATATTTTGGCTGCGCTTAAATCGTTTGCCAGCTCAATATGAGTGATACTGGACATCCCGCGAATCCGAGGGTCAGAAAGCTGATTCTCTATGGCATTACTGACCACGTCACGAATTGTTCGGATTATTTTTTCTAATCGTCTTGACATATCGGCACCCGGGGGGTTTTACGGTTTCAATAAACGTTGGGTTCTTTTAAAAAAAAACGCTTTTCAAGTTCGCCTCTACGGTTGACGCCAGTGTCAACCAGGGCCTAAAATTTCTCTATCGTGTAATCTTCCAGCGACAAAGTATGTGTTTTCCTAACAAAATCTACGATCTTACTTAATGCTGAATCAATAAAACGACTGTCATTAGCGACCATCGCCACCGCTAACAGTGAAGTCTTAATACTGTCATTATAACCCACTTCAGCGACTGAAACATTAAATGTATTCCCGAGTCGGTCTTTAAGACTTTTTATCACTCGCCGTTTATCCTTAAGGGTCATCGCATCGAAAATGCTGACCTCAAGACTTAATACACCAATAATCATTCTTTATTTCTTTAATGCTTCCAGGGTTCGACTGTGCTTAACTAATTCAAAAGCCTGGATCTTATCGCCCACTTTAAGGTCATCAAATTTTTCCAACTTAATACCACATTCCAAGCCACTGCGAACTTCCGACGCCTGGTCTTTTTCACGGCGAAGGGAATCAATATCACATTCGTCTTTGATAACCACGTTATCACGAATGACCCGGACTTTGGCTGAACGAGTAACAATGCCATCGGTCACATAACACCCGGCAATAACGCCGATTCGGGATATGCGGAATATCTGACGAACTTCGATCGTCCCCAGTGTTTTTTCTTCAATGCGTGGCGACAACATCCCCTCGAGGGCCAACTTAATATCATCAGAGATCTTATAAATGATCCGGTAAAGACGAATCTCTACACTTTCTTTTTCAGCCAGTGCACGGGAATGTTCATCGGCGATCACATGGAAACCAATAATGATCGCGTTGGAAGCGTTGGCCAAAATGACATCACTTTCATTTATACCACCCACCGCGGCATGAAGAACGCGTACCGCGACTTCCGCGGTGTTCAATTCCGTAATCGAATTACGAAGCACATCGACAGAGCCCTGAACATCCGCTTTGATAATCACATTCAATTCCTTCACCTCGCCGGCTGCGATTTCAGTGAAGAGATTCTCCAGCGTAATCTGACGACGACGGGCCAGTGTCATCTCTCGCTGTTGCATTCTCATCTCCTCCGAAATTTGTACGGCCCGGGAGATATTATCTACAACATAAAAACGGTCCCCCGCCGTCGGCACACCGTCCAGCCCGGCGATTTCAACCGGCATGGCCGGCCCGGCCTCGCTGAGCTTATTGCCGATCGCGTCGACGATCGTACGCACACGACCATGGCAACTGCCACTAACAAAAACATCACCAGGCTTTAACGTCCCATCTTTAATGAGCAATCGGGCTAACGCCCCCTGGCTGGTATTCATCTCAGACTCGATCACCCAACCGGTCGCCATCCCTTTAGCACGTGATCTCAAATTATTCAGCTCAGCGATATAATCGAGATGTTCTACCAGGTCATCGATCCCCTGGCCGGTTATCGCACTGGTCTGAACGATTTCGGTATCGCCGCCCCATTCGGCCGGAATTAACCCCTTCTCTGACAATTGACCCAAGGCGCGATTAACATCGGCGTTGGGCACGTCAATTTTATTCAAGGCCACCACAATCGGAACATTGGCGGCCTTGATGTGATTGATCGCCTCAGCCGTCTGGGGCATAACCCCGTCGTCTGCGGCAACAACCAGAACCGCGATATCAGTCATATTCGCACCCCGGGCACGCATTTTTGTAAACGCTTTATGACCGGGTGTATCGAGAAACGTGACCCGACGCTTGCCGTCATCGTAAAGATAGGACCCGATATGCTGGGTAATCCCGCCGGCTTCTCCTGTCGTAACCGTCGCCTTTCGTATCTGGTCCAACAGCGATGTTTTGCCATGGTCTACATGACCTAAAAACGCGACGACCGGAGGACGAGGCTCCAGGGTCTCCTCGGTGGTTAATAAATCATATTCTTCCTGTAATACATCGATAAGAAGCTTACTCTTCTCAATGGTTAACTCGACGCCAAATTCCATGGCCACCGTCTCGGCCGCTTCAGCGTCAATGTTCTGATTAACCGTAACCATCGTGCCTGCTTGCATCAGCTTACCAATAATTTCATTCGCCCGAACGCCGATAGCCGCACTGAGATCTTTTACCGTAATCGGTTCCTTGATCGTGGCCTTCTCGATCTTTATCCGGGGGATCGAGGACGACGTCCGCGATCCAGAACCATCGGCAAACATCCGACGCTCACGACGATGCAGCTGTGTCCCGGAGGCCTGGGCGAGACGAGCCTGACGCTCTTGAATGTCGCGATTACCAATGCCGCCGGTTATTATTTCGGTTTCATATCGCCTGTTCCGACGTTTAGGTTGACGAGCCTTGTTGCGGGCCTCGGCTTCCTCAGCGGCTCCGCCACGCACAACTTTTTTACGACCCTTACGTAAGGTCGCTGCATCCGACGGCATAGGAGGGCCGGCCGCACCGTTCACGCTATTGCCTGGAACCGGCCGGGGCCTGCGAGTGGGTCGGGGCGGTGGAAGAACATCAGCCCGCTCGGTTCGAATGACCTTTGGGCCTTTGAGAACCGCGGGCGTTGGAACATAAGCGACTGGTTTAATTTTTATCTTTTTAGCGACCACAGGGGTCAAAATACGAGGAGAAGTCGGTTTTGGTTTTTCGAGTTCTATTTCGTCTTCTTCAACTAAACCCGCCGCCGCTGGACTTTCACTAACAACCACCTCTTCCTCCGCAGGCGATTCTTCGCCGGTAACGGTCTCGGCCTCGACTCGCTCCTGAGGACCAACACGATGGGGTTTCTTACGTTTTTCTTTGAGGGAATCTGCTTGTATTTCCGTCTCGGTCTGTGCCGATGTCTCCACGTCGACTCCAGGAACGGCTACATCCGGTACCGGTACAGCACCTTCCACTTGGTCTACTGGAACTTCCACTTCCTGCACGGGAACGGCGACCTCTTGCGCAGGCACTTCCTCACCGGAAACCTCCGCTTCGACCGGCAACGTCTCGGACACGCCCGGAGCGTCAACGACCGCTACGGTGGCCTCCGACTTATCATCCCCTTCTTCTTCCGTCTTCTTACGGCGGCGGACAGGTTTGCTCTTGACTTTGTCAAGATCAACCTTGGCGGTGGTTTCTACCGCGGTCGATGTCAGCGCACCTTCGGAAAACCATTCACGTATCGTAGCGTCCAGACCAGCCGATAAGGTCGACATATGATTTTTTATGTTCAACCCTTCGGCCTGACATTTCTCAACGATGGCGGTACTTTTAATTCCAAGTTCTTTAGCTAATTGATGGATTCGTTTTGCCACGAAATTCTCCAGCATGGCTGCTTTTGGCAGGAACAGTATGCCTATCCTGAACGATCTTGTCCAGGCGGCACTTTTAATTCAATTTTCAAAGTGACCCCCGAGGCACAAGTAACCTTGTGCCCCATCCATCTTCGATGGATTCTTTTTTATGGTGATCACTATAAGGTATATTATTTATTGTCCTGAGACTCATCAGGCAATTCGGTAACTGGCGCCTCTGGGGCACCGCTCGCCGCGGATGCGTCCTCGTCGCTATTGTTTATTTCCAGGGGTTCACGGGCCAATAGATCCTTCAACTTGTCCTTCGAATCTTCTGGACTCCCTGAGAGACGCTCTGATTTTTTACCCTTGACCAATTCATCGGCCAAGGTCTCCTGGGCTTTCGATTTCATTTCAGCTTGACGAATGGCGACTTCCGTTGATTTCTTGACCATGGCCCGGGCCAGCTCTAGATCTAATCCCAACGTCTCAACCAGCGGTTCAGGGCCAATTTCTTCCATGTCAAGAACCGAAACAATACCCATGGTCATCACCTTGTCGATCAAGGTATCATCTACCCCTTCAATTTCGCGTAACGACGTCACGAGTGTTTCCATGTTATTGCTGAATTCCAGCGGGGTCAGAATATCGATTGCCCAGTTGGTCAAACGAGCCGCCAGGCGAACATTCTGGCCGCGTTTGCCAATCGCCAGTGACAACTGGTCATCACTGACAACAACCATCGCACGGTTCATTTCAAAACACAACGCCGTCTCACGAATTTCCGCGGGACGCAGCGCATTGCCGATGAAAACCTGAGACGATTCGTTCCATCGAACGATATCGATCTTCTCGCCACCCAACTCATCGACTATATTTTTTATTCGACTCCCCCGCACACCCACACAGGCCCCCACGGCATCAACCTTGGCATCCATGCTGATCACCGCCACCTTCGTGCGATAACCGGCTTCGCGGGCCAGGGCCTTGATCGCGATTGTATTATCGGACACTTCCGGGACTTCCTGTTCGAAAAGCCGTTGGATAAAGTCCGGATGGGTCCGAGAAAGAATGATCTTTATCTGGTGAGGTGCCTCTTTGACCTCAAAGATCATGGCCCGAATCCGTTCTCCCACATGCTGTGATTCGCCAGGCACCTGCTCACTTTTTGGTAATATCGCCTCTGTACGCCCAATATTGACGATGGTAGTACCACCCTCTATCCGGGCGACCGTTCCGGTGACGATCTCGCCAACGCGATCCTGATATTCGGCAAAAATGCTGCCGCGTTCGTCTTCACGCAGTTTTTGGATCATAACCTGCTTGACGGTCTGGGCCGGAATACGTCCTAAGTCCAGTATATTGATTTGTACACCTTCACGAAAAGCGGATATTTCACCGTTTTCCCTGTCAATGATGACTTCAAATTCTTCTTCAGTGCCAAAATGCTTACGGGCACCCGAGACAATGGCATCTTCGATATCTATCAGAATACTTTCACGGTCAATGTTCTTATCTCTGGCGATGCCGTCAACGATTCGTAATAGTTCCTGATTCATTCTTTCTTTCCTGACTTTCTCATGCGCTATCGCAAAAATAAATGCAATGTTGAAAAATCTGTAATACTCTATATTATAAATACTTATGTCCTGATTAACCGGTCGGCATTCCGGGTTTCTTCGCTCTTTATCCGCGTAATATAAACAAAAAAAGCGGGATATACTCGTTAACCCACTTTCAATTCGGCCTCGACGCATCCTCACAGATAGTTTTCTACTGCGGGATGAACCCCGGATTGTGAAAGTTAACTGCTACATAGCATAACTCCAATAAAAACAGGCGGCTTCACCACCCGATTAAAAATTCTATTCATTTGCGCCTGAATGTTACAGTCATCCACGGCATCATATATCAATCATTCGTAACACTTAATTATACCTTGACTTAGGTCGCTGTCAATGACAATTATTATCGGTCAAAAAGAAATAATCCAATGAAATGAAAAAAAAACCATATATAAAGAGAAGGAAAAGCCATAAATTCTTTTTAAGTAGTTATTTATGATAAAGAGACCGGTGTGAGTTCCCATGAACATTGACAAGAGAATTTTTCTTCTCCATGAGATAATTTCTTAGAAAAACCATTTTGTCGTCAGAAATACCGATTCCATCTGTGGTGGGCGCAATAAAAAACCCCAGGCAAGTTGGTTGGTCGGTTTAAGAAGTGATTAAAGAATGCCTGAGGTTTACTGAATTATTGCTGTGCGGTGTCCCGGAAGTCAAATATAAAAGTTGACTTCGGGTTGAAATATCGTCGAAAGTTGCTTTTCGCATCTTAAATAGCGGTTTTAAGCTAAAAAAATATTTGGACGCAACCCTCAATTTAAGGCCAGCATCAAACGGGCCAGGGCGAACTGGCGTCGAGATGATGCTTTTCAATACTGAAAAAGAGGTATTGGCATGCCTGTCAATCGAAGAGCGGCATCAGTTATTCCTGAATTGCCCGGCCCATTCTTCAAGATTATTTTCGGTTTCGACTGTTTTGCATTCGCTTTCGGTAATTTGCTTCCAACAGGCTTGATAGACTTCCTGCATGCTGGTCGCACCATAGGCCACCTTGGTCAGGGCATCCGAAACAAGCGATTTTGTCCCGTTATCGCGGAATAAGTCGTGAATCTGGTGTTTGGACGCCCCGGCGGATATCTGCTCGGCGATATAGGGCGTCACCTGGGCCATCTCGAAGATGCCCAATCGGCCTTCATAGCCATAAGACGAGCATTCCGGGCAGCCCACCGGATCAAAAATATGTTCCGGCTCGATCAAGTCGAACCGTTCGTAGAGTTCTTCTTCCTGTTCCGTTAAGGTGCGGACTTGCGAGCAGCCCATGCACAACCGCCGGACGAGGCTCTGGGCAATAACCAGCCTTAAAGTACTGCCAATGACGTAAGACGGGACAGAGAGGTATTGCAGGGCATCCACCGCACCGGCGGCGTCGGTGGCATGCAGCGTGGCAATCACCAATCGCCCGGCCATGGCGGCCCTGGCAGCGGTCATTGCGGATTGTTCGTCACGAATTTCACCGATCAGTATGACATCAGGGTCCATGCGTAAAATGGTACGCAGCCCCTCGTTCATGGTCAGCCCATGTGCGGTATCAACCTGTAACTGCCGTAGGAATGGCATGTTATATTCAATGGGGTCTTCAATCGTCATGCCAACTTTCGTCTCCAGGTCGAGCATGGAGGCCAGGCCGTAAAGGGTCGAGGACTTCCCGGCCCCGGTGGCACCGGTGACCAGGATCAGGCCTGAGGGCGTTCGCATCGTCTCCTGGCATATGTCCATGTGTTTGGCGGAAAAGCCCAGTTGGGTCACATCGTTCAGTTTTTCCGGTACCGTCATCACTCTCAAATGAATAGCTTCAGAATTGCCGGTCGGGGC
>JAIPFO010000183.1 GCA_021736565.1 Phycisphaerae bacterium
GTTCTTTCCGGCAACTTAAAAAGCGGCCTGACCTCTGTTTTCAGCGGGGCGGTCAGCCAGCCGCTTATGCGAGGATTCGGTCGAAAAATCGCCCTGGAAAACCTGACCCAGGCCGAACGAGAGACGGTGTACCAGTTGCGACAATTCAATCGATTCGGTAAAGAATTCACCGTGGAGATTGTCAGTAAATATTATCGTATTTTACAGAGTGTCGGTGACATAAACCATGCCCGTAAAAACATTGAAACGCTCAGCGATGTCTATGAGCGAATGAAAAAGCTGGAATCGGCCGGGCGTCTTCCGCGGTTTGAGCTGGACCAGGCTGCTCAGGATATTCTCAAAGCTCGTGAGACTTCCATTCAGTCGCAATCGCAATATCGCCAGAAACTGGACGCTTTTAAAATGGACCTGTCACTCCCGGCGACCGCGGAATTCAGACTGGATGAATCGGAGCTGGCTTCCCTGATGGCCCGGGGGATGACCCGGCCGGATTTTACCTTGTCGCAAGCCATGGAGGCGGCCCAGTCCCATCGGCTGGACCTGGCCAATGAGGCGGACAGGGTGGATGACGCCCAACGCAAAATTGAAGTGATAGCCGATTCACTCCGGGCAGAGCTTAACCTTATTGCGCGGGGTGAGCTGGTTACACCGGGCGATCGGAATGTTAATGGATTTGCCGGTGTAGGAGTCGATTTGCCCCTCGACCGTAACGCCGAGCGGCACAACTATCGCATCGCCTTGATCGAGCTGGAACGGCAGAAGCGCGCCTTTGAAGAAATGACCGATGCGGTGGGGTTGCAGGTTCGCCAGGGATGGCGAGAGCTCAACGAGGCGATCGAACGGGACCAGATCCAGGCCGAGGCCCTCACGCTGGCGAAAAATCGATTTAAGAACACCTGGGGTCTTTTACAATTCAGCCGAGCCTCTACCCGCGATGTTCTGGATGCCCAGGGCGACCTGTTCGATGCACAGATCATGGCTACGGAGGCCCGTGCGGATTATATGATCGCCCTGCTTCATTTTTATCGGGACACGGGTATCATCTCAGTCAATGCAGTTGAGATCGGGAGTCAATTATGCGAATTGTAGCCGGATCTTTTCTGACCATTGAAGATGTTAATGGAAGATCAGGCTTGGATGGTAAAATGGTCTAAAATCACATGGGTCATTAGTGGCGGTCGTTTCTCTGTGAAGAGCACTTTCGTACTTTCGTACTCTTTAACTTATGAGCGATAAAATCGCGCTAAGCAAGGATTGATCGTCGAATAAATCGCGAAAGTCACCTGTGAAAAATTAGCGACCTTATTGTGCCTTTTGATCGCACGGCTATTCCTCCAATGTTCGATTCGAACACTTTGATGACCACAGCGACAGTTGCCTGGAACACAGTACTTCGCCACCTCTGCGCGGACCCAAATATCGCAAGCCAAAGATGCGTGCAGAATCTTTTATACATTGGAATGATCCATCAGGAAACAAGCACTTGCCGTAAAGGATCACGATTTTTCCCTTTTGCCCCTTAGCGTCCGCAAGCGGGAGGGGATCGGTCCTATCTCATCAACCCCGGGCGTCCCGGCTGCGCTGGTTTGGGCCGGGCTCGGTGACCTTCGCCTTCCAGACCTTTGCTGGAAATTGCCATCGGGAGATACTATTTTGTCATGAGGTGCCGCGTCCCAATAAACAGGGGTTTAATGGCCGGCCTGTTATGGCACGTCAGGTCTTAAGACTAACAGGGGCTCGGGAATTTAGTTAGATCTCATATGTCTCAGGCTGGCCATCCAGAGTTATCGGGCCGAGCCTCTTTTTAATCGAATATCAACTTGATCTCCAAGGTCGCTATTATCTGCCGGGAGTTGGCCAGGCGCTTTCCCAGTTGGAGACATCGTTGCCATAATTCAACGGGGTTATGCGACTGAGGGCCTGGCCGTTGCCGTCCGGTGCGGCAGGCCATGGGTCATCACCCACTGGATGCGAACCGTCACTATAGCTAACCCGGTCAACGCGAATATAATAACGGGTTATTCCGTCAGTATCGCCGGGCAGTGAAATTTGAGGTTTTTCACTGCTATTGGTCAAGCTGCCCGTTTTCCATTCAAGAATCATCGCATTACCAGGAACATTCCAGCCCGCGGCAATCGCTTCAGCGGTAAAGGCGGTCAGGTCTTTGACCAACAGCAGGTATTCATTGGGATCCAGAATGATATAGGGGTCGGTAGGAAAGTAGAAATCGAGTCCTGGAGTCGAATCACTTCCATCGTCCACAAATCGCCAGGGTTGACGGGTATCCAAGTCGTACAAAGGTACGGGTGAATCACTGACATTGAGCAATTCAATGTATTCTGCATCGGCATTACCGGCGGGATGGTACATGATCTCATTGATAACAACCGGACCGACTTTAGGGTATGCATTGAGATCGCCGGACGTTTTGGCGCTCATTGCGACAAAATTATATGCCCCGCCGGATTTCTGGTAACGCCCAAAAGTAACGTCCCGTTCGGAGGCGCCGAACGCTTCCTCTTCATAATACCCGGTTACGACGCCGGCATTACCGGAACGCAAATAGACCGTCTCGCCATTTTCACTCAGCGCAAAGGTTTTGTGACAGCCAGGGTCCGCGGGATTATTAAAGTGTAAATTTTCATAAAAAACAATATACCCATTACCTGGAATTATGGTCCCGGCGGCAATTTCATATTTCATCCGATTAGGGTCGTCCTTATCAGAGTCACTGAGGAACCAGCCCCCGATATTTATGTCCGTCCCCGTTGTATTGTACAGTTCCACCCAGTCAGGCGATGATAGATGAGAATGGGCTAATATCTCATTGATTTTCACGGAGCCCAACTCTGGAACCACGCCGTTATCGTCAACGCCGGGCGTGCCGCCATTAACGGAACTGGGTCGCCAGCCGCTTTTGCTGTCCCATTGGGTCTTATCGATGCCGTTCGGATATCTTATCGTTAGAGAATAACCGTCGCCATCGGTAATATCAAACCAGTTATCGTCATATTTAAAATCATGTATCATACGGCCTATTGCATCTTTCAATACAATACGTTCGCCGCCATCACTTAATCGGTTAGGATATTCACCCGCAATGTCCCCGGTAAAGTCGGGGTATTGGACCATGAAGGCTGCAATGTCAGCCACGACCAGAACATGTCCGCCCGGTGCAAGTTCAAGCGACGGGAACGTAAAATCTACCCCGGCGGTAAAGCTGACCATGGCGAGGTTAATGTTTTCAGAGCCAATATTTTTCAGCTCAATGTATTCAGCGTTAGGATCACTAACAGGCGCATCAGAAGGATGGTACATGATCTCGGTAATTCGCAGATTGTCCACCACCGGCCCGACGGCAAAAACAGTCTCGTTCAACGCACTCCAGGTTTGACCGCTCATTGCCCGAGCCTTGAGGTGCGTGCTTTGGGGAAGGCTTATCGGCCCGGTATATTCTATTGCAGTTGACGAACCGCCGCCACTGGAAAAGTTACGCGGGTCGACACCGTCGGTGGTGTACCAGATCGTCCCTGCCGGAGCGGTCATCGCCAACGGTTCTGTCGAAGCGATCTGGCCGCCGTGCTGACTGAACGTCGGCGCATCGATACTGGGGAAAAGGCCTTCATCACGCATCTGCTGAATAACGATATTTGTTCGATTATTGCCCCAATCGTATTTGATCCAGTTAACGGATTGCCGCAGGGTATTGGGCGTAAAAGCGCCCCCGGAGCCTTCCTGTGTCCATCGGGCATATTCGGGGATCACGGCGCGTTCAATGCGATTCGTCAATTCAGTGAAATCGGCCTGGACCCTGGCCGGCGTAAGCATGCCGTCATTAAAGAAATGTTTCTGAGCACGATCTGCCATCCGTATTCTGAATTCTTCGTGAAGTTTTAATTTGTGAAATATGCCAGCCGGTCCACCGTTATCGATAGCGCTTCGGTCCACTCTGCCTCTAGCGGACGCATCCCAAATTGGCGTATCGCGGAAAAGGAAATCATTGTCCCACATAAAGAACTTGAATTTGCCGCCGGCTTCGCGTTTGCGACCGGCGACCCAGTTATGCATTGAATACCAGTCATGGTCATTTCCACCATAGAAATTCAAAAGCATATAGTCGATATAATTATCAATATCTATATACTCCTTAGCGATTTCATAGTTATTGGCGTTATTAACCATGAAATCCCAGGCATCTCGGGTTCCTTCCATGAGCTTAATACCGCTGCGGCCTTTCATGATATCATAATCTTCTTCTTCGCCGCCTAAATATTCAGCCATAAAGTCAGCGGTGGGTCGTTCCATTAGATGATACATGCCCCAATAGACGCCATTGAGATACACGTGGACAAATTTGCCTCGTAATGAGGGGTGTCCCATTTCTAATTGCCGGTCAAAGCAATAGCGGTTTCGTGTATAGACCCCCTTGGAGGTGTAGCCGCTGTAGAAAATGGTATCATGACTGCCGTTACGCAAAATGATCTGGTTGAAACTATTGGTGGTGTTTTCACCGCCGTAAGGGGTGTCGCCAAACAGGTCATATTTGAGTCGGCTGGGGCCATATTCCGTTTTAAAACTGACACGCAAAGCCTGTTTGGGCCACACAGTATATTGTCCGCCAAACCGCTCGATGCCGGCATTGACCTGAAACCCTTTTTTCCCGTCCGGGTAGATCATTTCGATGGAGATCGGCACTTCCGGAGGGCTTTCAACCGGCTGGCTGGGAATGGCATATTGCGTGACCAAAGAGATCGTCGGGATCTCCAGTAACGCGTCATGCATCTTCGGTCCCCAGAGAGGATTTTCAGTAATGGTTGTGGACATCTTCGGATGGGTGATCACATCGTTAATATAGATATAGGTGTGGGTGACAATCCGACTCGGTTGGAAATCGGTATTGTAGGCTGCGGCCTTAACAGAAGTCGTAGAGCTCACAGGGATGGGTTCGGTATAAAGCGATACGCCCGGGCTGCCCGGATAAGGGTCCTTGGAGTTCGTGCTGTAATAGATTTGGGCACCGGGTGTGTCTGATGTAATGGTCAAAGCGAACGGCGAGGAATAAAAACCTCTTTCTTTATTGAAATCGGGCGATTCGGCTCTTCCCGGATAACCGCTGATATTTTCCGCTTTCGGGGTCGGGTTGTCCATGAACTCCCATTGATCGATACCGTCAGGGAAACGTCCGAAGGTGAGATTGGCTATCTGTTCATCGTAAGCGATGCGGTCGATAATGACTTTCGAAACATCGTCGTACAGGATGACTTCATCGCCGCCGGCGGCGAGTTGGAAGGTGGCGTGCAAGGGTCCTTCAAGGGGTTCATTGTCCGCCCAGATCAGCAGGTACCCGTTGGGGTCAATGGTGGTCGCCTGGGGGTTGTTACTGGGGATACGCCATTTAGTGAGATTGCCCGGGCTATCCGAAAGATACATGCCTCCGATATCAAATGGTTCATTCATCGCATTATAAATTTCGATCCAATCGTCAAAATCACCAGCCTCATCGGCGATAATACTGGAATTACTTGCCGACAGTTCATTAATTTTAAGAATCCGTGGAAGTGACGAATCGCCGTACTGGCCGGATAAAAGAGAAAAGTCGGTCATATTTACGCCGTCATTGCCTGTCAGGTCAGCGCAATCATTTGGATGAAACGTACAACCTGGCAGATCAAGCCACTGATTGGAAAAGAGTATCAAATCCAAAAAGTCGACTTTCCAGTCTTTATTCAAATCGCCGGGGAAACGGAAGACCGTATTTCGACCGGTAGTAAATCGCCACACGTCGCCGGTTGCGATTAATTGCCCCTCCAGATAAGCATCAACTCTCCAGAAATATTCAGTTAATTCTTTCGGTGTCGGCAAATTGGTGTATTGACTGCCAGTGACTTCCGTAACATAATCTAACGGGAAACCTGTGCCGACATAGAGTTTATAGGAATCGACGGCCTGATCTCCCGTCCAGCTCACCGCGGTGGTGGGGGGCGTGGCAAAAAGATAGCCGATGGCAGGTACGGGAGTAGTGGCTTTGCCGTCGGTGGTTAAGCTTAAGGTATCTAAAGAGGAGTCCGCCTGTACTCCCCCGATCATTGCCAGAATAAAGACTATCGTCAAGGCCGTAAATAATCGTCTCATTTCAATTCCTCTCATATGCTTTTTTTAAGATCATTTCCTATCAATATCAAATCGTTCAAGAATAAAGACATGGGGAGCTAGAGATCTCCCTGTATAAACTGACATTTCCCAGATAGCTGTTCGCGGGCACAAATTTTCCCTCACTATAACATTTCCTATTGTACCAAAAAAAACATGGCAGGGCAAGAAAATTCAATTTTTCACTAAATTTACAGATATACGTCAAAACCACATAAAACACCGAATCGCCGCCTCCCCCTAAACGCTCATTTTCTTTTGGCGTAACCGTCGTTTTCAAGGTTTATCCGCAACGCATTTGAGCTCCAGGCCGTGCCTCCTGGTGCGTTAAAATGGGTAAGATGCCTGTCATTTAAGGTGTCAAAACAAGTAGATCGAAAAATCCTGGTCCACATAACCGGGCAAGAATTTTTGCCTTCCGACCCGGACCTCTCCGATGCCCGTTTTGTTGGCAATTATGCCAAAATTAACGTTACTGTTGGTATTATCGATACTGCCGAATTTGACCTTGCCAATATAACCGGAAGTGGTATCCCCCGAAGCGAGTAGAAAATCAGGGGTACTGCCCGCCACGATAAAACTACCATCGAACTGTCCCTTGGCGGTCACGGACAGGACACTGCCATCATTCAACTGATCATCCGAAGTGTCGCTGAGCAGTTCGATCAGCAGGTTTCCCCCAATATCATAGCCGCCCATAATGTAGGACTTGTTAATGTCCGCTTTAGCATTTACTTTTCTGATAACCGAACCGGCCGAAACAATGGCCTTGTCGATATTATTTGCCTGGAGAAGGCCAATCTCATTAGCGGCCCTGGCAATACCGGTAAAATCGCCACCTTTGGCGATAATCTTTTTAATGTCCCCCTGGGCATTGAGGCTGCCGGTGATGTTGTCATAAACGCTCAGCATATCGATATTACCCCCGGCGGTGGCTAAACCGGTAAAGTCATCCGTTCTGGAGGTGATCTTGCCGATATTGTTTTCGGCGATCAGGCTGCCATTAATATCGCCATAGGCCATAACTGCCCCGATATCCTCTCCTGCCTGGGCTGAACCGTTAAAGTCGCCTTTAGAGGAGGTGATCTTTTTGATAGAACCGGCAGCTATAATTGCCCCATCCATATCCCCCGTGGTGGAAATGGCGAAAATATCACCCACTTGCGAGTGGATATCAACGTTGAATCGATCCTGTTTGACCTTGACGGTCCCGACAGTATCGGCGGTGATCGTACCGGCGTTGAACTGGACGGCCTGGAATGATTTTAAATAGCCCCCAAAATCAAAATGGGTATTC
>JAIPFO010000184.1 GCA_021736565.1 Phycisphaerae bacterium
GGTAATCTGAAGATTTGACCCTAACTCCTGATCGATGGTTTTACGAATCACAATGGACTTTCACGTAACCACCCAAATCACCTTTGCCACGGAAATCACAGTTCACATTTTAACGCACTCTGAAACGTAATTTGACCCGTCAATGTAAGTCGATAGACGGATTTCGTGCGAGATTTGGCGATTTTTGCCCATCCGAACAGTAGCCAGGACGAACAAAGGCCAATAAAGACACAAATACAAGACACAAAAAACTACAAGACAGAATATTTAGAAAAATAAAGACAAATATTAGAAAAACAGAGACAGGAACCCCTGATCTCCATCCTTCGTCTTATTATCGGAAAATAAACACCCCATGTCAAGGAAAAAAACTTTTTTTTAAGGGCTCCGTCTTATTTTTCTAAAGCCTGTTTTTTGTCTCTAAAAGGGATATTCAAGAAGAAAATCATATTTTTGACACGGGAGTCGGGTATAAGATCAGAATTTTTTTTTCAGGGCAAGCCCAAGGTCCCCAATTTCTGATTTTATGCCGCAGGAGGTAATGCGATCCTCGGGGTTAAAAATCGGACGGTCGAGTCGCCCAAGCATCCATCCTGATATTTATTTAATGACGGTGGAAGGAAGCGATTTTCTGCCCAAAAAGGCCTGTATTAGAATTGAAATGGGAGGCTCTCACTCTGCAAGGAATCCATCTCGCACACAGCCGGGCATTAAATATAGATCAGGATAGTTGACTTTTTTAAGATCAGGATTACAATAGCGGTCATGAGAACCGGGTATTTACAACATATCGTGGAGCAACTGGCCTATTCCAATAAAAAAATGGCTGGTGTTTCAGGGCCGAGGCAATCTGGTAAGGCCACTACCGCTGACAGGTTGACACACCCTGACTGCCGGTCGAGGTCAAAAGAGGTGGCGTCAAACCGGCAACCCCATGAACAATAATAACGTCGAATGCTTCCCTTTGGCCTTTCCGATAAAGAACATATAAGAGGGGACGGCGTGCTGCCCCCCTACAATCGAGAGGGCGGACACATTGGCCTGCCCGTACACCAAGAATGGTATGGAAATATATTGAAGAATAATAAGCAGCGTATTTTAGTGACGGGGATCACCTCTATTCATGGATGGCCTATCTGGAAGGCTTTGCGAGCGGCCTATGGCGACGGGCAGATAATAGGGGTTTGCCCGCCGGCGACCAGGGGGATGATGGACGACAATGTGATCCCGATGTGCATTACCGACCGGGCAAAACTGGAGGAGATCCGTGAGACCTTTGCGCCGACTTGTGTTGTTCATTGTGCGGGGGTCTGCGACCTGGACATCTGCCAGGAGAGGCCCCAATGGGCTTATGATATCAACACCAATGGCATGAAGGCCGTGACGGGGGTTTTTTCTGATCGCAGTCGGATCATTTACATGAGTACGGACCTTGTTTTTTCCGGGAATGAGCCGCCGGCCAGGGGCTATACCGAAACACATGCACCCGACCCGGTAAGTGTCGCGGGGGAGACATTCAGTCAGGCCGAGGAGATTTTACTGCGATATGAAAATTCATGCATCATTCGACTGGGACTGCCGCTGGGGGATTCTGTAACCGGGACCAAAGGGGCGATCGACTGGATCAAAGGCCGATTATTAAAAAATCGGCCGGTCACGCTCTTTTACGACGAATATCGAAGCTGCCCCGAGTGCGGCCAGATTGGCGAGATGGCCTTGGCGGTACTCTCGCTGGACTTGCGAGGACTCTATCACTTCGGGGGGAACCGCTCATGGCAGCTTTATGAGATCGGGCAGTATGTCCTGGAAAAATACAAATGCGCCAAGCATCTGCTCAAAGGGATCAGTCGGCATGAAGAGGTTGACGGGCCGCCGCGTATTGGTGATGTCTCGATGAATTGCGAGAAGCTCAAGGGGGTTTTGAACGATGCAGGGATCGTTGTTTCGGGCTTTAATGAGTTGTAATACGGGAATTCAGCTGATTGTAGATGTTGCATTTTTTTTAACGACACGATAGAAAGTGGATTTTCTTACGAAGTGGCGCCTATAATGATTTTAAGCGGCAGATTTTAGTGCCTGTCTCAAGAATGGAGAAGCCTGGTTTTTTTTGATAAACCCAAGGAGTTAACTCATGAAAATTTCGAGTGTATGCTGTAATGTAAGCCTGATCACGCTGGTAAACCGGATCGCTCTGGCGGTGGTGTTTATTTATCACGGCTATGGCAAGGTTTTTGAGGGTGGGCATGGCCAAATCGCCAAAATGATGGTCGAACAAGGTGCGCCGATCCCGGAGGTTCTGGGCTGGGTGGCGGGGATCACCGAGTTTTTTGGCGGGATATTCATACTGGCAGGGCTCATGAGCCGATTTTGGGCGATGGGCCTGGTTATTTTGATGGCCGTGGCGATTAAAACCGTCCACTGGGAAAACGGTTTCAGCATCCAGGATCACGGCTATGAATATTGCCTGGTGCTATTGCTCCTGGCATTGGGCGTTGTCCTGTCGGGCCCGGGAACAATATCGATCGACCAGGTGATGATGAGCAGGCGAAAAAAAGCCTCCAAAGAATAACAAGAGTGACGCCAGCGTCAAAAGTATTTTTGAAGCCCATTTTCCGCATCTTAAGGGGTACTTTTAAAGCTGAAAAATGACTTTTGACGTGGGCATCAAGAATGGTATTTTGATCGCGACCTATTATACATAAATACCTTGATCGTATCAATAGAGAGAGGGGCTCCTGGTTCTTCTTAATCCGGTAGCACAGCTGATGCCTTGTTTGTCAAAGGCGTCTATTGCTGATCGCGTTTCCATTGGTTTCTACTGGACTTTTGGATGTTGCCTGCCTCATATTTGCATACAACCGGTTTGCCATCAACATTCCAACGGGCCACACGATTGTCGTCATCCTCAAAGCTTTTTTTTCGGTGCCAAGCCACGAGACCTGGAAGAGTATCCGACCAACACCCCTGAGTCCAAAAGGAATTGCGAGCAACCAGAGGAGCGATTCACGGAAGGTATGGTTGATCCCTTTGCGTCCAAGGCATACCGTCACGCAGAGGCGAAGCAGGAGGCCAGAAAAATCAATCCGATCTGCGATCATATGAAGTGTGTAGAGCTACCCACTCCACCATCGGGGCAGTCACCAGGAGTTGTCCCGGTCGACCATAAAGATGCCTGGCGGGTCATCATGTCAAGAATTTTGGTTAACGCAACGAAAAGAACGATACATAGAGCGGGTCATGGACCATTATGAACCCGATAATACACTTGAATCTGTTCGCGCATTGAATTAGTATGTGACGAGTTAACGCCAGCGTCATCACTATTATTGAAGCCATTTCCCGGGTCTCAAGGGCCTTGTGCCTTTGGCGGCCCCATTTTTGAGGTGGACATCATCACGCTCAATAGAGGCTGATATGCTACAGCAATAACCGGCATAAAAGGAAAAACAAATGAATCACATGACACGAAACAGGGTTCTTAAAGCAGCATTATTTTCACTGAGCTGCGTTATCTTCAACGGTGTCCAGGCGAAGCAACTGCTGCCTGCCAATGCGGAGATCTTTACAGTTGCCGGAAAAACCGCGTTCCTGGCCCTTCCGGAGAAGACGACGGTCGGCAAGCAGATACCCTGGCTCTGGTCCGTGCCGGTGGATGGGAACCTTCCCGGTCAGCTTGAAAAGTGGATGCTGGACAAATGTCTGGCCAACGGCATTGCCGTTGGGGGGATCGATCTTTCCGGCAATCTCGGGACCCCGCAGGGGCGTGCTATTCTTACCGCTTTTTACGAGGAAGTAACCACCCATCGCGGCCTGACAAAAAAGGCATGCCTGCTCGCGCGGAGTTATGGCGGATTGCAGATGTATAACTGGGCTGCTGAACATCCCGAATCGGTCGCCGGCCTTGCGGGTATTTACCCGGTCTGCAATATGGCCAGCTGGCCGGGGTTGAAGCGGGCCTCTGATGCCTACGGGATGACAGAAGAGGAACTCACCAGGGTGCTTAAGGCACACAACCCGATTGACCGCCTGGCGCCCCTGGCCAAAGCAAATATACCGATACACCATATCCATGGCGATGTAGACAAACTGGTCCCGCTGGCGAAGCACTCGGCACTGCTGGCAGAGCGATACCGGGGACTCGGCGGGGCGATCACGGTCGATATTCGCAAGGGCCAGGGGCACAACTACTGGAGAGGCTTTTTCGAAAGTGAGGCCATGGCTGACTTCATTATTGAAAATGCGAACAAGGCCCAGGACATGGTCATAAAAATGCCCGGTGCCGGTGAGATGCGTTTCAGGCTGCTGCCTGCCGGACGTTTCATGATGGGCAGCCCTCAGGACGCACAGGACAGCGACAAGGACGAGAAGCCTCTGCACGAAGTGGTGATCTCCAAACCGTTCTGCCTCGGCGTCTTTGAAGTGACCTGCGCACAGTGGAAACTGGTGATGGGAACGCTGCCCAAGGACGCTGGGGATGACCCTGGGGCGGCAGTCTCCGGGGTGACCTGGCAGGAGTGCCAGACGTTCATCGGCAAACTGGAAGAACGGGGTTTCGGCACGTTTGGCCTTCCCACAGAAGCCCAGTGGGAGTACGCCTGCCGCGCCGGGACCGGCAGCCGATTCTACTGGGGGGATGACCCTGACTTTGCCGAGGCGGATAACTATGCCTGGCACCAGGCAAACGCAGACGGCCGCGCCCGGCCGGTCGGGCAGAAGAAGCCGAACGCCTGGGGTTTGTATGACATGAGCGGCAACGCCTGGGAATGGTGCAGCGACTGGTACGGCCCCTACCTGCCAGGGCGCCAGGTCGACCCTAAAGGACCCCGGGAAGGTAAGAGCCACGTCATGCGTGGCAATGGCTGGCGCTGGGGGCCGAAATACTGTCGGTCAGCCAACCGCTTCTACAGTGCCAAAGGCCATGCCACCGGTCTGCGGCTGGTGCTTGTACAGAAGGGCCTGACATCCGCATCAGAGACTATCAAGGTCACCAACCTGGGATGTGAATATCAGATAGACCCATGGGGGATCGACATCGTTCAGCCGCGTTTGAGCTGGAAACTTGAATCGACTCAGCGCCGGCAGAAACAAACCGCATTTCGCTTGCTTGTGGCAAGTTCTCGTGACAAACTGGAGCGAAACATCGGTGACCTTTGGGAGAGCGGCAAGGTTAAATCAGATCAGTCGATCCACATTGCGTACGGCGGAAAGGGGCTTGCATCCAGGATGCAATGTTTCTGGAAAGTCATGGTGTGGGACAAAGACGGTAAACCGTCCAACTGGAGCGAGCCGGGCATCTGGACGATGGGCCTGCTTAATAAAACAGACTGGAAGGCAAAATGGATCGGTACACCCCAACCGCAAACATCGCCTTTTTACAGGCAGTCTTTTCAAATTGACGATATCCCGGAACGCGCCGTTGTTTACGTGGCCCCGCTGGGCTATTTCGAGCTTTTTGTCAATGGCCAAAAGATCGCCGATGAGGTGCTTGCCCCGGCGGTATCCAATTTCAGCAAGCGGAGTTATTACAGAACTTATGATGTTGCCGATCATCTCAAAAAAGGGAACAACAGCCTTGCGATCTGGATGGGAACCGGCTGGTATTCACCCGGCCTGCCGGGCGTTAAACATCACAGCCCGGTCGTTCGGGCACAGCTGGAACTTTCCGGCAACGGTAAAGAACAGTGTATAATAACCGATAAGTCCTGGCAAACCAAACCGAGTGAAAGAAAGCTGCTGGGTCAATGGCGGTGGGGTAAATTTGGCGGCGAACAGGTTGACAGGCGTCATGTCGATAAACAGTGGTATGACACTCAAAAGTCAACGTCAGGTTGGACCCCGGTGGTCGAAGTGGACCCCGCCGATGTCCCTTGCAGCGCACAGCCGTGCGCGGGCAATCATAAATTAGCTGCGATCCCCCCCCGTTCTGTCGAGAAGCTGGACGAAGATACAGTCCTTGTCGATTTCGGTACCAATCTCACCGGGTTCATGAACATGACCTTCCGAGGTCTTCAGTCCGGCCAGAAGGTGACGATGTATTACGCCGACCTGGACGGCCGACAGGAAGAGGATAAATGGCGTGCGAAACAGACCCACAAAGATTTTGCGGTTTATGGTCAATATGATGAATTTATCTCAGCAGGAGCCCCGGAGGAACAATTCAGCAATCTGTTCAATTATCATGCGTTCCGTTATGTACTCATTGAAGGATTGTCCTATTTGCCGAATAAGGCCGACATGGCGGCGGTGCCCGTAGAAACAGGGGTTGGGGAAACAGGCACGTTCAGTTGCTCCAACGAGCTCTATAATCGTATTGATAAGATGGTGCGGTGGACCTACCGCTGCCTGAACCTCGGCGGCCAGACCGTCGACTGTCCGCACCGCGAGAGACTGGGATACGGCGACGGCCAGACCATCATGGATACCGGCTGCTTCAATTTCGATGCCGCCTCAATGTATGCCAAATGGTCCCGGAACTGGTGGGATGAGCAGAAAGAGGATGGTTTTGTGCCGTTTACCGCACCTTGCCCGCATGGGTCCGGAGGCGGTCCGGCATGGGGGGCGATGTGTATCATGGTTCCGTGGAAGACCTACCTGTTTTCCAGGGACCACAGACTTCTCGAAGAAGGATATCCGTATATGAAGAAATATATGGACTACCTTGATGCCCATTGCCAGGAGGGGGTGCTTCAAGATATATTCCCGGGCCAAAAGTGGCCCAACCTGGGGGATTGGGTGCCCCCGCGGCGGGGGATGGACAAACAGAACTGGGTGGACGATAGCTCCCGTCGTTTCTTTAACAATTGCTACCGCGTTCATTTACTGCAGATCATGCAGCAGATCGCAGGGGCCCTTGGCAAGGATGATGATGTAAAAGCGTTTGAACAAGAAATGAGCGTCGCGCAAAAGAAAGTGCACGACGCCTGGTTCAATTCGAACGAGAACACCTACGCAAACGGCGAGCAGCCCTACCTGATCTTCCCATTGAAGACAGGTATTACGCCGAACGCGTTGAAAGATATCGTATTTGAAAAATATATTAAAACGCTCCAGACCCAGGACAAAGGGCACCTTAACAGCGGCATGATCGGCACGCAGATCATGGTGGATTATCTGCTGGAAATCGACCGTAACGATCTCGTGGATACGTTTGTCAACAAGAAGACCTATCCGGGCTGGGGATATATGGTTGAACAAGGCGCAACGACCTGCTGGGAACAGTGGAACGGCTATTTCTCGCAGATCCACTCCTGCTTCCCTTATATCGGCGGCTGGTTCTATCGCGGCCTGGCCGGCATCCGGTGGGACCCGGCGGCCCCAGGCTTCAAGCATGTGATCCTTCGGCCGGGACGGGTCGAAAGTGTCGACTGGGTGAAATGCAGCTACGAATCCCCCT
>JAIPFO010000185.1 GCA_021736565.1 Phycisphaerae bacterium
GGTCCAACCGCTATGCCTATAATATTATCAGCGGGATCTATAAAGAACGGCCAATTCAGGCATTTGACTATCATTACGAGACCCATTCAACAGACTCCAAAGGCCACCGCAAGACCCATCATCATCGGTTTTCCTTTTTCACCCTGTCACTCGAAATGCACTTCCCAGAACTCAAAATTAGCCGGGAAGGATTCTTCTCTAAAGTGGCACAGGCCTTTGGCTATGATGATATCGACTTTGAATCTCACGAATTCTCCCGAAAGTTTTGCGTGCGTTCCAAAGACAAAAAATTCGCTTACGATGTCTGCAACGCACAAATGATCGATTACCTGCTCGATCATGATGACCTTAACATTGAAATCGAAAGAGACACCCTGGCGATTTGTTTTACAAAATGCCTGGACGCTGAAGAAATAGAACCGAACCTGCAAAGACTTTTGAAGATCCGGGAACTCATGCCAAACTATCTTTTCACCACCTGAACCGGCAAGTGCCGCGAAGAATTTAATATTAACCACGAATTTCACGAATTAACACTAATATTTTTTTTACATGATTAACATCTTTTTTATCTTGTAAATCCTGTTAATCCTGTCTAAAAACTCTTATCTTATCTTATCTTCATTCGTGAAAATTCGTGTGCATTCGTAGTTCTAATTCTTGACCACGATGTGCAAAATTTAATGTCTTCTTAAAGATTTATTAGGAGATTCACATGGAACCATTAATTGCACTTGGGCTATTTGTATTCTTGCCGATGCTATTTGTGATTTTGACATACAACACCCTGGTGAGTCTCAAAAATCATATCCAGGACGCCTGGAGCGACATTGACACAGAACTGAAACGCCGATACGACCTGATCCCCAACCTGGTCTCAACCGTTAAAGGGTACGCCGCTCACGAAAAAGAAGTGTTCACACAGATCACCGAACTGCGAAGTAAATGCATGACCAATAACGGCAAGGTCAGTGACCAGTGCGTTGATGAAACGTTGCTGGTTGGTTCATTGCAGAAGCTATTGGCAGTTGTCGAAAACTACCCGCAGCTCAAAGCCGACAGCCATTTTCTCACCCTGCAAAAAGAACTGGTCAATACCGAAGACCGTATCCAAGCGGCACGCCGCTTCTATAACGGCAATGTCCGGGACTACAAAAACAAATGTCAAATGTTCCCCAGCAGTCTCATCGCCACATTATTCGGCTTCGAAAGCCGCGACTTTTTCGACGTCGAACCGGCCGTCCGGGAACCCCCAAAAGTATCTATGGACTGACAAAAGCAACACAAAACGGCCAGGCATATCAAAAAAATGAAACGCAATGAGTACAAATGAAGGTTGCAAACATCGATCCTTTTCGAAAAAGGAAAGGCCCCGGCCAATTGGAATGACATTGCCTTTATGAGAGGTACCAGCAATCCCAATAATGATACCATAAATTGGCTGGCAGCACTCACCAAACGCTATAAGCTCGTAATCGCCTCAAAAGATGAACCCTGGCTCTATGACCTGGAAAAAGACCCCGATGAGCTGGTCAATTACTTTAACGACCCAAAATACAGCCTTATCGTCAAAAAACTTGCCACCGAACTCACTAATTACGGCCAAAAATACAACGACCCCCGGGTCAAAAACCCCCATAACCAAAATATCCTTGAAAAAGCCGCTGGAATTTAAAGGGACCAAAAGCCTACAATAATATATTGACGACCCTGTCTATATCACTAATTATAGGAGAATATATAATGGCTTATACAATAGCACTGGGATCAGAAGCCCCGGATTTTTCACTAAAAGCCACCGACGGCAACACCTGGTCCCTGAAAGATTTCGCCGAACCGAAGGTCCTGGTCATCTTTTTTACCTGCAACCACTGCCCCTATGTGATCGGCTCCGATGAGATAACCCGTCAAACCGCCAGTAAATTTGAACCGGACGGGGTAAAATTCGTTGGCATCAACTCCAACAGTCCCAATACCTACCAGGAAGATTCATTTGAACATATGGTTCAACGCATGAACCAGCACCATTTCCCCTGGATATACCTGCATGACAAAACCCAGGAGACAGCCCGGGCCTATGGCGCCCTCAAAACCCCTCACTTTTTCGTCTTCAACCAAAATCGAAAACTCGTCTATACCGGCCGTGCTGTGGACAGCCCCCGCGACAGCAGAAAAATAACCGTCAATGACCTCGAAAAGGCCCTCGCCGAACTAATTGCCGGCAAAAAGATCACCACCCCCATAACCAACCCCATCGGCTGCAATATTAAATGGGATGGCAAAGACCCCCACTGGATGCCCAATGAAGCATGCGACCTGATATGAGAACTCAATAAACAGAAGACCAGTTAAGAGCCCCACGTCAAAAGTCGTTTTTCGTCTTTCAAATCACCCTTTAAGATAAGGAAAACGAACTAAAAATCCCGGCACGCCGGAAATAACGCTAACGTCTGCCTTGATAATTATGTCAGATTTAATGTTGAAAAGAAAGTTTATGACCCACAAATTTTGTTGACGAACCAAATTATTTTCATTTTTTTAGATTTTAGTGCAATTTCATTCGACTTTGACGCGTATTATAAGCTTACACACTCAATTATCCGTAAAAATATATATTTAATGTAGACTCCCATGTGTCAAAAGTAAATTTTGGCTTTAAAAAAACCCTTTTAGATGCGGGAAACGGACTTCAATTCCCGGCGAGACGGGAATGACGCTGGCGTCAATGTATATAGCATTATGACTAATTATTCTTTATCAGGCCCTGAATTAAATGAACTTCCATCTGCCCAGAGACCGCACCGCGGCCTGGTTGCGCTGGCATTGTTCCTATTAATTGGCGCCGTCGGATGCAGTCGGGATCAATACAAACAACAGGCCGACCGGGAAGTCTATAAAATTCTTGAAGACAAATGGCAGGACGATTTCGGCCAGATGGTGAATTATAAGGTCAATGACACTTCGGCTTCCTACGATGAAATTGCACAAAAACTACCGGAGTCTAAGGTAATTAACCTCCCTCTGGCCACCGAAATAGCCACGCGGTACAATCGAAGCTATCAAAGCCAGAAAGAATCACTCTACCTTTCCGCACTCGGCCTGACTCAAACACGCCATCAATACGCCCAACAGTGGTTTGGGACGATTGATACGACTTATAATAAAGTGGGCGACACAGAATCAACTACACTGGACAGCAGTCTCGGCGTCAACCAGAATTTCCTTCTCGGTGACGGGATCCAGGTCGGAACCGGCCTGGCCATTGATTGGGCCCGATTCCTCACCGGCGACCCTCAAACCTCGTTAGGCGCCGTACTTCGGACCACCCTGGCGGTGCCATTACTGGGCGCCGGTGCCGGAAGATCAGCACGCGAAAACCTCACCCAGGCCGAGCGGAATGTGTTGTATCGTATTCGTTCCTTCAATCGCTATCGAAAAACATTTGTCATTTCGATTATTAATGATTACTACCGCGTTTTACAGCAAAAAAACAGCGTCTCCATCCAGGAGGCCAGTAATAAAAGACTCATCGAATCGACCAACCAGTTGCGAATGGAAGTCAAGGTCGGACAACGAGCCGCCTATGACCTGGGGGAGGCCGAACAGCGGCTTCTCAGCGCCGAGCAGTCTTTGGTTTCCTCAAGCCTACGATATGAGCAGTCGCTCGACAGTTTCAAGATCAAACTGGCCATGCCCACTGACGCCAAAGTCACCCTGGACCCCAATGGCCTGCGAATGTTGGAAACCATAGGCATTACACCGCTGGACTATACTGAAGAAGAGGCCATCAAGTTGGCATTGGCCTATCGGCTGGATCTGGCCAATACCCGAGACGAACTCGAAGATTCCGAAAGAAAACTAATCCTGGTTGCCGATGGCCTGGGAGTCCAGCTCAATCTTATCGGCTCCGCTAATGTTAATTCGAGACCCAAAACGGACGTCCTGAACCTGCGGTTTCACGAAGGGGCCTACGCAATAGGACTCGAAGCCGACCTGCCTTTTGATCGAAAGGCCGAGCGAAACGCCTATCGAGGAGCCTTGATTGCCGTCCAGCAGAAACAACGCGGTTACGACGAGGAAATGGACCAGATCAAACTGAACGTCCGGGACGTCTATCGAAATCTGGCTGAAACAGCCGATACATACCGCATTCAAAAAATAGGCCTCGATCTCGCCCAAAAACGCGTTGAGGTTGAGAAACTTTCTTTAAAATACGGACGGGGCACGGTACGATTGCTCCTGGATTCCGAGGACGCCCTGGTCGAAGCGCAAAACAGAGTGCTGGGCGCTTTAGTCGACCATACGATTGCCAAGCTGAATTTCTTCAGTGATATTGGCATTTTGCAAGTCAGACCTGACGGCATGTGGGAGCAAAAAAAACATGATTCCTGAAACAGACAAACACAAACAGACCAGCACCGATAATAAACCCCAATTTGCTGGACCCGCCAAGCCTCGCTCAAAAGGTAAAAATCTGATCATCGCACTGATCCTCTTGCTCGTGGTCGTCGTGGGGGCAATGGCAACCAAGTCAAAGCTGACCGGTCCCGATCAAGCCACCAAAAGCACTTATATTGCCCAACGCGGGGATCTGTCAATTACGGTGACCGAAGGGGGCAGTATTCGGTCAAAAAAATCGACTAATTACACCTGTGAAGTCGAAAGAAGAGGCGGCGAACTGAACATACTCAATATCGTCCCGGCCGGCACCTATGTCACTCAGGATGATGTCGACAAGGGAATGGTACTGATCGAACTGGACTCCTCCTCTTTAAAAGAAGCTTTGACACGCGAAAAAATGGAGCTGACAAGCGACCAGGAGAGTATGACCTCTGCGGTAGAGGCCTTTGATATCCAGAAACGGCAGAACGAAAGTAATGTGGCCTCTGATAAACTCAAACGACGGTTTGCTTTACTGGCTTTGCAGAAATACCTGGGCAATAGCCTGGCGAAAGAAATGACGCAAAAGGTGGAGGCCATAACCAGCCTGACCGACCATGTCGCCCCGTTCCTTCAGAACGTGCGGCAGGACCCTAACGTGCTCAACGGTTCCGCCGCCGGCCAGGAACTCAAAAGCTTAAACGACTCGATTGTGCTGGCCGAAGGCAACCTCAAAACCGCACAGGCGACCCTGGCGGGAACCGAGCAGCTTCATAAGGCCGATTATGTCTCTGCCCTGGACCTCAAACGGGACCAGTTAACGGTGGTGAATCGAAAATTTTCTCTGGAAAATTCGATCGTGAACCGCGATCTTTTCTTACGTTACGACTTCCCAAAAAACACCGAACAGTTTCTCAGCGACTACATCGAAGCCGGACGTCAGCTAGAGCGAACATATGCCCAATGCCGTTCCATGGTCGCCCAGGCCCAGGCCAGGCTTAGCAGTGCCGAAGAAAACCTCTCCTCCCAAAAACGCAGAGTGGAGTGGTATGAAGAACAGATCGCCAAATGTACCATCAAGGCCCGGGCGCCGGGTCTGGTCATCTACGGAACCGGCGGCAGTGGCGATGCCTATTCGGCAATGCGCCGGCGAGGCGGTGGCGGCGGTGGCGGCAGCGGGGTTATTGCCGCCGGCGAAAGCGTCTATCAGGGGCAAACGTTGATCTCCATGCCCGATACCGTTTCGATGGTTGCCGAAATCAGTGTCCATGAGACCGAGGTCGATAAAGTCCGACCGGGCCAGCCCACTCAGATCGTGATGGATGCCTTTCCCGACAAGATCCTGGATGGGGAAGTCATTGAAGTCGCACCGTTACCAGACCAGCAGCGAGGATTTATGAATCCCGACCTCAAAGTCTATACAACGCTGATCTCTATCAATGGCACCCATGATTTCCTCCGAACGCGAATGTCATGCAAAGTCGAAATTTTTGTCAGAGAGATCAACGAGGTGATCCTGGTCCCGATCCAGGTCGTCGCCAATCGTGGAGGACGCAAGGTCCTCTTTATACTGAATAAGGGCAACATTGAAGAACGGGTCGTCAAGACAGGGGCCTTTAATGATTCATTTGTACAAATCATCGAGGGGTTACAGGAAAACGAAGAGGTCCTGCTCAACCCTCCGCTATTTACCGAATCGCGTGAGTCGCCCTCATCTAAGCGACCACGCTCAAACAAAAAAACAGACGGGGACGACCAGGATAAATCGAAAAAAGACTTCCCCGACACCGAACCCGAACCCGAACAGACTGACTCCACCCCAGAAAACGCGACAGGGGACCGGAGAGGCTCCGGAAGATCCGGCAGACCTGGAACCGGCGGTAGGCCGCAAATGACTGATGAGATGAAAGAGCAGATGAAGAAGTGGGGGGAAATGTCTGAAGAAGAGAAAGCAAAAATGCGGCAGAGTTTTGGACAAAGGGGAAGGCCAGGTGCTGATAATCCCGCTAAACCGGAACAGAGCACGCCTGAAAAATCAACCCCGATAGAATAATTCCGCGTGCCCGAGCCCTACAAAATACTCATGATCGGCGGTAGCACCAATACAAAGATCGCCACTTTTTTTTAGCCAAGGAATACGGCCAGATGACCAAATCCCGTGACAGTTACAAATTTGACCCGGACTCTCCTATCCTGGTGATGGAGGATATGGGCAAGAGCTATTTCCTGAGCAGCATGGAATTACGGGTCTTACGCGATGTCAACCTGACAATCAACAGCGGCGAATACATCGCGATTATGGGGCCCAGTGGCTCCGGAAAATCCACACTCCTTAATTTGATCGGCTGCCTGGACCGGCCCACCTACGGGGATTACCTCCTGGGAGGACAGAGTGTCCGAATGCTCGACGATAATCAGTTGTCTTTAATTCGAGGTTCACGAATCGGATTTGTGTTTCAGTCATTCAATTTGATCGCCCAGTTGAATGTTATCGAAAATATCGAGATCCCCATGTTTTACCAGAGCCATAGAGAAAAAGTTAATTCAGCCCGATCTTTGGAATTGGCCCAACTGGTCGGACTTGGCGACCGGATCAAGCATCGCCCCGCAGAACTTAGCGGCGGCCAGCAGCAGCGAGTCGCCATCGCCAGGTCCCTGGCCAATGACCCGCTGATCATCCTGGCCGACGAGCCCACTGGGAACCTTGATTCAACCAGCGGGACCGATATCCTCGCCATTCTCGATCAATTGCACAATGAAGGGAAAACCCTCATCGTCGTCACACATGACGAACAGATCGCCGCCCGGGCCCAAAGGGTCATCCGACTCTTTGACGGACGTATCGACAAAGAAGAATTTAACCATAAACAAACAAAAGCACAAACCCGATAAACAGGCCCCAGGCACAGGGTAAAAAAACGTAACCGTTCACTTCACTTTAAATGACGAACGCCGAAGGTGTTACCTTTAAGCATCCCCTGGGCTAAGATATCTTA
>JAIPFO010000186.1 GCA_021736565.1 Phycisphaerae bacterium
GTCAATTAATGCCGCCGCACTTCCGGCCCACCATAACAGGATCTCCAACTCCATCGCATCTAACGACTTATCGGCCGGGATCAGGTTAAAATACTGCCCCGCCGCCTGGGTGACAGTCAGGTGCGAGGGCAATTCCCGTAAGGCCTTGATCCGCAAATAGGTTATACGCTTGAACAGGGCGATGGGCACCGGGGCGGAGGGCCAGCTGGCCATGGCCGGCCGGGTCATCTCCAGTAGTTCTGCCACGGTTTGATAACGCGCCTGTTCAAAATAACACATTCCCAACCCCAAAAAACATTCGGCAATGATCGGATGATTTTGAATGCCCCCCTGGGTGAAATGGCCAAACCCCTCCCGGGCCTTCGCCAGGTACGCATTCTTCGATCGGTCATCGTTGCTAACCAGTCCCAGGTAATAACGCGTCCAGGCCATCGCATATTCCGTACGGACAATGTAGCTGCTGGCCTGACGCCATTGTTCACTCTCGGAGACCTCTTCACCCAATTGCGTCTCTAACGCTGTGGCCACATTTTCCGCCTGCTCGCCAAACGCCGTTAAGGCCGCCAACGCCTCGCCCAATAATTTCTGCCCCGTCAGGCGCGAATTATTATCTGTCTTATCGGCCTGCCAGCGCCCCGCAGAAACCCGCCCCCGTTTTTGTGCCAGGCTGATCTGGATAAAACGAATTGTTAAAGGATTCAGTTTATTTTTATTCTCAGCCAGTAACCGCTCTGCCTCCCTGAACTTCTCATCGGCCAGACGCGGCTGGCCCATCGCCTCGGCCAATAGCCGGTCAATTCGCATCTCCATCTGCTCTGAATACTCAACCCGGTCCGCCCCCTCAGAGGCCTGCCCCATCGGCATCCATCCCAGTGTCATTATGACGAATATAACTTTTGTGTTCATCCTGGAGAAAACCACAATTGTAAGTATACCTCAGCATTATTCATTTGCCGAAAATGCCACCCGTTCCAGCCCCGCGTCATAACACACATCCATTGCCTGGACCATATATTCAAATGGGACCGTCGGGTCACCCCCGATGATCACCCGCACATCGGCAATGGCTTTTCGCGCGGTCAACATCTCACGCAAGTGCGAAAAGTCATCACAGCCCAGGCCGTCACATTGAATCAAGACCGCCGGGTTCGACTCCGCCACGCTCAAATAGATCCGAACGGGCTCGAAATCCTCACGACCCCCCTGGCCGGCCTCGATCCGGGGCAACTGCGCTAAAAGCTCGCTCTCCGGCGGGGTGAATGAGGTCGTGCACATAAAAAAGATAAGCAGTAAAAAGACCACATCGATCATCGCGGCCATATTCAATGACGGCCGCTCGGGCTTATATGTCTGACGTGTTAATTTCATAATTCTTCTACACGGCCTCCATCTTTAAGAACGCCGACTTTCACCTTATATATCTTATGCTTCGCACAGACCTTCATAATTTCGCTGACCTTCCCCCACGGGGTCACACGGTCGCCCCGGATCAATATCGAAATCGCATCCGGCGACCGAATGGTCGATTCTCCCTTGACCAGCAGGTCAAAGGTCTCGATGGAATATTTCAGCCCGTCAATCACCATGCCGCCCTCCGGAAAAACATTGACCACAAGGCGACTCTCCGGCATTTCCGGCTCGTTTTTACCCTGCTGGGCCAGGGGTAGATCCAGCTCGGCCAGCTGTGCCTGGGTAAACTGAGAGATCGTCATGAAGAAAGCAATTAACAAAAAGACCACGTCGATCAACGGCGCAATATTCACCTCAAAATTGTTTCTGTGTTGTATCTTACGTAACTGCATAGAAGTTATATCCCAAGATAATGCGCCATCGTCGCAGGCGGCACCCTCGTTCTTCGTTTCCTATTTACCCATTCTTTTCCCGACGAAATCGGCCCATCAATTTTTCAACCAGTGTTTCGGCCTCGGCCACATAGCCTTCGATCCGATTTCGGAAGAAGGACACAAAAAACATGGTTGGGATCGCCACGATCAGTCCCAGGCAGGTGGTTACCAGTGCCTCGGAGATACCACCGGCCAGCTCTTTGTGCCGCACCGTGCCATGCGTGATCGCGATTTCGTTAAACGAACGGATCATGCCGGTTACCGTTCCTAATAAGCCCAGCATCGGCGCCGCCGAGGCGATGAATGTCAGCGCCTCCAGCTTGCGGTGCATTTTGGAAACCGCCCGTTCGCTCGCCTCCTGCATGGCGTTTTGCATATCATAATACCCAAACATCGCGCCCACCTGGCGCATCCCGGCCCCCACAACCTCGCCCAGGTAGGAGCCGTTTTCTTCGCACAACTGGATCGCCTGGTCATGCTGTCCCGCGTTGATCTGTTCTTCCAGCGCAGCGGCCAACTGGCCCGGCAGTAATTTCTCCCGCCGGATCGATAAAAAATGTTCAATAATGAACGCCACCGACACCAGCGACATCAGCAAGATAAAATACCCGATAATCCCACCGTCGGCAATGGTCTTCCAGAGCGAGATCTCACCCGTCTCCGTGCCGGGCATCGTCACCTCCTGGCCATCCTGCCCCCAGGCGGAACAACCTAAAAAAAACAGTCCAAACATAATTCCAATAAAAATAATTTTTCTAAACATCCTGTTTACTCCAAATCAATATCTCATATTTTCACCACGAAGTTCACGAAGAACACGAAGAATAAAGAGAACTGCGAATGAACACGAATAAGAAAACTGAATCCACAACATCAAGCAACTAACAATATGGCTTGCCTCTTTACTTGAATGCCGAAGGTCCGCTTGTGGAGGATTGGTTGTTCCGTGTTGAGTATTGAATATTCATTTATTTTTTCTCCGCGTGTTTCACGAATATTAGTCCTTAACTCTTAACTCTTAGTTCTTCGTTCTAAGTATCTTATCAATTCATCGTCTCCGTCCGCCTCGTCGTTCTATCGCCCGGCCGGGCACAAACCGGTAAGCCCCGCGATTCTCTTCGGCGATCTTTTTCAACTGCACCTCGCCGGTATTATCGTAAAAGGCAATGGTATGGATCTGCACCTTTGCGCCCTGGTTCGCCTGACGTATCGCCTCGCAGGCCTGGGGGCCAAACTGGCCATCGGAGAGCATCCAGATGGCGTCCGGTTTCAGCGAGAGGGCCTTGATCATCCCTTCGGTCGGATGCGTTCCTCCCCCGGCCACGATCTTCTCAATCCAATCAAAATAGCGGCTCTTATTCTCCTGGGTTGCCGCCACCAGGTTTTCCGCCGGCATGGCAATAAAACCCTGATTATAAAAAATGATAAAAAATTTCATATTCGTCTTAAGTGATTTGATCGAGCGTAACAGTTCGGCCTTGGCCGCCTGAATTTTCGCACCTCGCATACTGCCCGAATAATCAACCACGTAAACAAATTGGGTGCCCCGGGCGGTCAGCCCGAAAAAGCTGGTTGTCCCACCGCCTGCGCCACCCCCTCCGGAGAGCGCACTGTTCCACTTATCGGTCATCTCCCCGCTTTCGCCGGCCGTAACGGATTCAATTCCGATCAACGCATCCAGTCCTGTCGCATCCCGTTTCGAACTGCCTTGCAATTCCATCATTTTCGCTGAATCCACCACATTATCCACCATGGCTGTCGTGGTTAAGGAGCCGCCTGAAGTACTTTCCATTGTCAACTCCGCCTGGCCGTTATCCATATTCAGTCCGCGATCGTCAAGAACGATCCCTACCTCTTTTCCTTCGCCAAAGCCACCCTCTCCGGGCCGTCCGGACCAGGTGACGACCATTAAAATCGCGACCACCAGGCAATGTAACCCCAGCGATATCCCCCACCCGACTAACGAATTAAAAGTAAACCGCCCCGCTACCCCTTCCTCATGCACCTCGCCGGCGGCCAGAGCCTCTGCCTCCAGCGCATCCTGCCCGTCCGAATTGACCTCGCCAGATTCATTTTCAATGGGGTTCGATCCCATTATTCGTCCTCAATAAATCTACCCATTTAATAACGCTGGCGTCAGCGTTTGTGCAACGCCAGTTAAAAATACTAACGCATCAATCATTCACTATGTTCAGAACGGCAGCGGATCGTCTTGGTCTTCATCGCCGAGTCGGTTTGCCCTGGCGGCGGTGTTGGGGAAATCCATTTGCAAGTGTTTATACGCCGCTTCGGTGGCGATTCGACCCTGCCGCGTTCGGGCCAGGAATCCAATTTGCAATAAGTAGGGCTCGACGACGTCTTCCAGTGTATCGCGTTCTTCGCCGAGGGTTGCGGCTAATGCTTCGATACCCGCCGGTCCGCCGTTATAGGTGGTGATCAAGGCGGCCAGGAAATTCCGGTCGAGATTATCCAGCCCCAGCGCGTCAATCTCTTCGATTTTTAATGCACCCAGTGTTGGCTCCAGCGTGATCTTTCCATTGCCATGGACCTGGGTATAGTCCCGGACCCGCCTCAATAGCCGATTGGCCACCCGTGGGGTGCCCCGGCTGCACTGGCTGATCAGCTCCAGGGCGTCTGGCTCACAGGCGATGTTGAGCATACCCGCCGATCGCACCAGGCACTGCTTCAAATGTTTGATCGACCAGAACTCCATATGATGCTGAATTCCAAACCGCGCACGCAATGGCGAGGTGATCAGTCCTGCCCGGGTCGTCGCCCCGATCAGTGTAAACGGCTGGAGCGGAATATTGATCGTCTTGGCGTGCATACCGCTGTCCACCGTGAAATCGACGCGAAAATCTTCCATGGCGGGGTAGATAAATTCCTCTACGACCGATGGCAGTCGGTGGATCTCGTCGATAAACAGCACATCGCCCCGCTGTAAATTGGTCAAAATTCCCATTAAATCGCCTGCCCGTGTCAGCGCCGGGCCACTGGAGGTCTTCAGGTTACCCGTCATTTCATTAGCGATTACATGGGCAATTGTCGTTTTTCCCAATCCTGGAGGCCCATGCACCAGCACATGTTCCATCGGCTCCTTACGCTGCTTGGCCGCCGTCAGCGCGATCATGATCTTCTCGAGCAGTTTTTCCTGCCCGATACATTCATTTATCGAACGCGGCCGCAATGCCAGGTCAAAACTCTCTTCGCCCGGCTGGCGAGCCTCTGCATCAATAATTCGTTCTAACGCCATGTAAATCCTTAATTATTTGTGACGCCCGCGTTATAAGTCTTTTTAAAGCCCGTTTTTCGCATTGTAAGGGGCGATATTAGAGATAGAAAATTACTTTTGACGCAGGCGTCATTATTAGTTCAATCTCCAGCGTTCGCTGGCGCTCATCTGTCTAAAATACAAATTTTTATACAATTCAAGTATCGCCCAATCATATCACATCACCACCACTTTTGCAAAGTTTCCAGTTATTGCGTAACCAGTTCGATCGAATAAATATTTCCACTGACAATAAATAAAGAGTGTTTTATAATTACTGATATATTATAAAGCGTGTTTAATGAGATGTGCCTTTTGAAGCGTGTGATGTGCGATGGGTGGCGCCCTTAAAGCTTATTTAAGAATGCAGTATAGATTTTAAGGGCGTTTTCTAATTGGTTGGTCTGGACATATTCACTTGTTGTGTGGGCCTCGGTGATGTGGCCGGGGCCGAAAATCAGGGTGGGAATGTTCAGGTGTGTAAACGAGCTGGCGTCTGTGGCGTATAGAACGGCACCGGTTTTTGGGGTATGGGTGATGGGACTGGCAGCGTTTGTAAACTTCTTTACAATGGGGTGATTTTCGTCGGTTTCCATCGCGTTGAAGATGTCGAGGATATCCAGGTCAATATGGCAGTTGAGCTGCTCGGCGAGGGTGGCGGCAAGTTGGTCGCGGGATTGCTGCGGGCTTTGATGGGGCAGGAATCGCCAGTCGATCTGGGCCTGGCAAACGTCGGGGATAATATTGGGCTGGTCCCCGCCGTTAATGGTTGTCAGGGCGAGGGTATCGTGGCCGAGTTTTGGGTGGGGGGGCAGAGAGGCGCGATCCGCGGCGAATGTCTCGACGATCTGAACGGCCTTCGCCATGGTTGTGATGGCATTTTGGCCCAGGTGCGGCATGGAGCTATGGACAGCTTTACCGTGAGTTGTCAGCCGCAATCGCATGGCGCCTTTGTGCGCGGTGATAATTTGGAGGCCGGTGGGTTCGCCGAAAATCGCGGCGGTCAGTGGGATGGGCAGGTTTTTGGCGAAATATCGTGAACCGGTCATGCCATATTCTTCGTCGCAGGTCGCCAGGAAGGCCAGATTGACCGGTAGTGGCGATTGCTTGACGCGGTTTCGGTAGGCGATCATCATGGTGGCCAGTGAGCCTTTATCATCACAGGCGCCCCGGCCATGAACCCGATCGTTCCGAAGTTCCGGGTCGAAGGGGTCGCCCTGGTAGCCGGTGGTTTCCACGGTATCCGTATGGGAGCAGAGCAGCAGGGTTTTGGTGGCGTCAGTCCCCTGCGCGACCGAAAGTACATTTGCCCGGTCAGAGGTGACGGGCTGCAGTTGGGCATTCAGGTCCTGGGCAGCGAGCCAGTCGATAATAAACGTGGTGATCCGGGATTCGCCATAAGGGGTATTTGTTTGGCCGGTCGCCTGGGGATTTATACTGGCTATGGCGATGAGCTGCTGGGTGAGTTGTATGAGTTCTTGTACCACGATCCGGGCATTCTAGGTGAAATGCAACCTGTTGTAAATAAGCAAGTTCAGATTTTTCGAGTCGATCGGATAATCCTTCTGGTCAGGCCAGTCTTCCATGGATGCCGGCGTCAAAAGTATTGTGAAGTATTCTGATTTTTAATCGACGTTTCTATTTTTTTTGTAACAAAAATGGACCATAAGTACCTGTACTATATTAGTGGCCACATTTAAACCTTGATTCAGGAACCCTCCGGCGTTATGGGGGGAATGTTCGTTCATAGTACAACGCATTTTATCAGGGGAGTACTTTCGTCCTTTTATTTGTTGTGATCGATTTATCGTGATACAGCCGCAGGGCTGTTAGAATACAAACCTCATTATGTCAATGACTTTCGAGGCGATATCCGAAAGTATCCATTCTTCAAATAGTATCCTAAAGCCCTGCTGCAAAAGGAATTAGGATGCTAAGAAGTGCGTAAGTTGACCCCGAGTTCAAGTTCACGTTTTAAGTTGGTACGAGGCTAAATATTTTCCGGAAAGGAGAATTACAAAATGAGACACCTTATATTATTCACAATTGTTATTGCGGTTTTCATCAATATTCCTCTACTGAGTGCGGAGGGAACCAACAATTCAGAAACAAAACAGACCCAGACTCAGGAACAGAACCAGGAGCAGGAGCAGAATCAGGCTGCTACTGGTGAAAATGGCGGCGAGGGTACCCAGACTCAGACGCAAGAGCAGAACCAGGAGCAGGAGCAGGCTGGTACCGGTG
>JAIPFO010000187.1 GCA_021736565.1 Phycisphaerae bacterium
GTGCATTGACATTGGCCACCTCCAGCACGGGGAGGCTTAACTCCTGGGCAAGCCTGGCGATCGGCGTAGGCATTAAATGCCGCCCTCGACCGGCAGGTCGGGCAGGCTGCGTGATGACCTGTACAATGTCGTGGCCGATCTCCAGCAAACGACGAAGGGTCTCACAGCCAAATTCGCCACTTCCCATATAAACGATTCTCATTTATTATCCTTATTTTTGTTTCATATTATTTTGATTTATGTTAGATTCAGCCCAGAGTTTTTAAACTCATGCGGGAGCTATCTTAGCTTTAGTCTCAAAATGATTCAACTTTTATATGCGACGTTATATATATTTTCAATTAAAAGTATCGTAATGCATTTGTTTGCAATGACTTATATATCAATAAAAGGAAATTTCCACCCCCGTTCGTCTTGGAGAAATGGAACAGTATTATGAAAAAACCGTTTAGCTGGGAAATGTTCAATGAATTACCCCTGATCGCGATTTTACGCGGGTTCAATGCCCTTGAGGTCAAAAATATTGTCAAAGCGTCCTGCCGGGGCGGCTTGAAGAATATTGAGATCACGATGAATACCGATCAGGCGCCAGAGTTGATACAATTAGCCAAAGAAACCGCCGGGGCAAATATGAACGTGGGAGCGGGAACGGTTTGCACCCCCGACGACCTTGAAATGGCCCTGGGGGCCGGGGCTCAGTTTATTGTGATGCCGATCGTTCAGCCCGATGTCATTGCCACCTGCCGCAAACACAAAATCCCTGTTTTCCCCGGCGCCTTTACGCCGACTGAAATATACCACGCCTGGCAATTAGGAGGCGACGTCATAAAGGTGTTCCCCGCCCACCGGTTGGCCCCGGGATACCTCAAGGATATCAAAGGGCCACTCGCCCAGATCAAATTACTCCCCACCGGCGGGATCACTCCGGAAAACATGGAGGAATATTACCTGGCTGGAGCAGACGGATTTGGTATTGGCAGTGCTTTAGCAAATAAGAAAAAGATCGCCGAGCAGGACTGGGACTGGATCAGCCAGCAGGCCAAAAAATTTGTAGATACATATAAATCATTGTCAAAGTGATACGAACATCACCACTTACCCCATGGATAATTGCAAGATCCTCGCGGCCCCCCTACTCTCATAAAAATCGTCCGCGAACCAAATAATATATTTTTTAAAAAAACTATTAAATCAACTATTGACGGCATTCACATAAAATGCTATACATATAGCCAATGGACAAGTCGTACTAAACTTGTCATTTAAAAAAACAGAATATCTGGAGAGGTGGCCGAGCGGCTTAAGGCAACGGTTTGCTAAACCGTCGTACGGCGATAAGCTGTACCGGGGGTTCGAATCCCCCCCTCTCCGTTTCAACCGTGTTTCTGGGTCAAAATCATCGTGTTTGCCCGAAAATGCGGTTTTTTTGTGTTTGTCGTTTTTGTTTTCAGTCTGTCTTTCCTGCTCTTTTGGACCGCCCTGCATCGCTGAGTATCGTTCTCCGGCGCATTCTTTGGCAAGGGTTTTGGCAAGGGTTTTTTCCGGGGCATCACCAACCGGCTGATTATCCGTTCCCGTTGCCCGTTGGGATTGTTCGGATTTATCAAAATCAGGTAGCGTATTTACCGCATTGGCCCCCTGTCCTCGCAGGGTGTGGGTGTATCGACTCATGGTCAAATCAATCGTCGAATGCCTCATCAGGTCCTGGGCAGTCTTGGGGTGGACACCCGCTGCCGCCAGCAGGGTTCCGAAGGTATGTCTCAAGCTGTGGAATACCAGAACACCACTACCATTATCAGTGGGGTCTATCCCCGCGGCAAGATAATCCCGTTTAATCATTTTCGACATACGATAAACAGCCGGACAGTTAAAAGCTAAAACATGTGGCATTTTCCCCGTCAAATACTCCTTTAATAACTCCGCCGTCCCTGGGCGAATCGGCAATGTCGCTCCTTTTCGGTTTTTCGTCTTGTAATCCGCCACCTCAACAATGAGTTCCTTAAAATCAAAGCTCAATACCGTCAAGCTTCCTAATTCTTTAGCCCTCAAGCCAGTTTCAATCGCCAGCCGATACAATAAGGACCGCTCTGGCCCTGTCATGCCGTATCGCTCCGGCTGTCCTGCTGTGGTTGCCAATAGTTCCCCAACTTCTGCTATCTCCAGTGACCGCCGCTTCAACGTCTCGGATTTATCGATAATTGGCTTGGTCAAGTGTGCCAGTGGATTTCCTATCGACCGCCTATCTCTGACCATCCACCCGGCAAACTGCTTGCAGACGGCGACATAAAACCCCGCCGTCCGACTGCTGATTCCATCGGGCCCGCTCCGTAAATCGTTAATGTATTCCATAACCCGGCTGGCTGAAATATCGGTCCAGTAAGTAAATTTACACCCGACAAATACACGGTTCACCCGATTAAATTGCTGTTGACTCTGCTTGGCTGTTATCCCTTGGGCCATCAATGCCTTCTTAAAATCGTCCAAATGTTCGCATAGTGGCTTACTTCCCGCTGCTCGATATGCGTCAACCAGGCCAATATCGGTCAATCTGGCCTTGAGTTTTTCCGGGATTCCTTCCAGCCATGCCGATAGTTCCCGGCTTAACGATTGCCGGGCCAACTTACTGGACACCAGGGTCTCAATATTGCGGCCCATGGCCTCGGCGGATCGTTTGCCGGGAATCCCTAGGGGCCAGCGGCGGCGGACCTCCAAATGATCGACAAAATCTATTGACCAGTTTTGAGATTGACGTTTTGTACCGTCATTGTCTTTATATGTTGTTTTATAAACTCGTGCCATTGTGTTACCTTTAAAAGTAATAATCCTTCTCTTGTGGTATTTTCATCTCTATATCCGATGAAGTCAAACATAATATCGTTAAATATTTTTAAGTATCGTTGTATCTCGTCCAGTCTCACAATTCAAATGCTGACTTAGAGGGTGATGGGGCTTAAAGATACCCCCCTTTACCCCCCGCCAAGGCACCCTGGACTAGCGAAAAACAAGATGCTCAGGGTTGATTCTTGTAGGCCTTTAGCGATTTTAAGGCCTGACCGGAAGGCATCAGGTAGTCTGGGTCGATTTTCCTGCGTTCGGCGATTTTAGAAGCCCGATCTGCGGATTCATTCTGCGTTTTATACGGCCTGTAAGGATACAGTGGGCACCCTTTTGAGGTACAGTGCCGGATTTCCTCTTTCTGCCAGCAGACACATTGCAGACAGAAGCATTTAACCGCTGATGCCTGGCTCCGGCCGGCCATCGCTTTTTGATAAAGATTTTTGTAGCTATTTGGTATGTCGTTTGCGTTCATTTGAATTTACTCCCAAAGCATAGTTTTGTATGCTTTTGTATGGTGTATATTTAATTATTAATGTGAAATATGTCCTTTTTAGCGGTATTTCTTTAAGAATCCGGCATACAAAAGCATACAAAAGCCTCTGAATCACGGCCACCGGTTTGGGTTGTTTCAAAACGTCCATATTTGCCATCCACCAGCATCTGCAATTCTTGCCTGGCTTCACCAACTGTTTTTTTGCTTCGGGAATTTGCCCACTCCCTGGGGGTTCCACGGCCGCCTCGTCTCTGAATCTTTTTCACCAGTTTTTCGCAAGTGGCTTTTTTTGCCTGCGCGGTGAAGATGTTATATATCCGAATGGATTCAACCTTGAGCCATTCATTCAATGTTACAGCGGCCTCAACCGAATAATGATCGATTGTCTGCTCATCTCTCAATGACACATCACGGCCAGCCACACGGATAAGATGGACCATCAGGCTAAGCCGGGCCGAATAAGCCTCAAGTTTAGCCCAGGACGCCGCCTGTTCGCCTTCTAGATCAACGCCGCTGGCATTATGCGCATCCAGGTACGGAATCATGACCGCCTTTGCCTCAGGGGTCAACCCAAGCTTCAATGGGTATGACTCGCCGCTGGCATCCGTTTTCATTTGCATATCCAATAGATTCTCAAACATCTCTATGTAGGCCTCTTCAATACCCACGTCCACTTCCCGCTCGGTCCATATTTTACGTTTTCGTGGCGGCATCGCAAGCAGGAACCGAGCGAGTAGGCCGCTTTCTCGATGCTCCTGGGTAAAACCTCGTTGCAATATGCCCGGCTGGATCCCACCTGTAATGGATACTGCCGCCCTGGGAATATATATGAGCTTCTTGTCACCCGTTTTTCGGTCGACAAATACACGTTCAGCACGGAACATGCTTAACCAACCGGCCTCATCGCTGCCGGACTTCCCCGATTTATAGGCGTTAAAACTACCCAGCCATCCGGCCAGTTCGTCCCTGGCAAGCAGCAGGCCCTTGGGACTCGATTCTAACAACTCCCCTAACGCCTCAATGGTCGTATTGTCAACGATAAGCCTCTGGCAAGTGGGTCTGTCAGGTTGAGTTTGGCCCTCTTCGCATTTATTCAAGTCTTCTTTGTACTCAGCCATATCAAACTGGTATTGCTTGAGTGCTTTTTGTTGCTTTTGTTCAACAGGTTTTAGTGCGATATTAAATGCCGGTGATTTCATTGTGCCGGATTCGCCGATAATAGCCGACCATATTACCGCCGGTTCAGTCCATCCTCGCTTTAGCTGGATACACCGGCTATTGCCCACGGCCCCGGCAATCGCCGATAGCATGGGTAATGCGATATAACCCGGGTCGCACCCTAATGTTTCAGCCGACTCTTGCAGATAGGCCCTGGCCGGTTCCGGCAAGGCGTCGACAGGGAATGATTGATACGCTACGGGTTCTTCTGAAACGCCTTCCTTACTGATCAGGCTGTTCAATGATGACCGCACAGTTAGTATTGTTTCGGTAATTTCGACATCAGGCCGGTAGGCATCTTTAAGGCCGAATTCAAGTCTCTGGATGGCCTGACGCCGCTTAGATGCTTCTTTAAGATTTCTGATGTAAGTGTTTATATTCGACCGGACCGCCCCATAGTCAGCAATCTCGAGCATGTAATCTTGCCCTCCAATATCCTCCATATGGCCAGATTTTTCCAAGGTGGTTTGCAACCCTACAAGGTCAAGCTCTTCATTATCGGCAACATCATTCCAAGTAGCAATAATGGCATCAAATAAAACCTGGTGATGTAATCTATAGAAGTCTTCTCGCTCAAGACTGTCGATTGCTGTCTGATAGGCCTTGCGGTCAATCATCATACAACAAAGAATACTCATTTCGATTTCTTCATTCTGAGGCGGTGGAGTGCCTGGGGATATGATCTTTGATAAATGTCCAACGCTTGCCTTTGGGTCCATCGCTGAATTTTCGGGTGTTACTGTCAGTGGGTTCATATAATTAAATCCCTTCCTTCTCTGACCCATTCATCCGTGACGGGTCCCGTTGTGATTCTAAATACCGCTGTTGTCGTTCAGTTCTGGTCGCCCGCCGTCGTGGAGATGCCTGGCTCAATTTAGCCCGTGGTGTGATCGGTTCGACCTGGCCGATGATCTCGAGGAATAGTTGCCGAGGTGGGCAGCCGAGCCGCACCCACTCTTGAATGTCGGCCAATCGCCATAATTTCCGCCTGCCGAGTCGAATCGGTTTCGGGGCGAACCGGCCATCAGCGACCAGGGTTCTAAATAACGTCTTACCGACATTGATCATCCGGCTGGATTCTGCCTCACTTAGTAGCAAGGGTTCCTGGGAGGGCTTGGCGGTGGTTTGCTGTTCGCTATTCATGGGCCACCTCCTGACTGTCGAGTAAATCGGACACGTCACGTTTCAGCAGCACCCAGGCTGCCCGGCGTATATCCTCGTCTGTCCAGGCATACCGCCCTGAGCAATCTTTTTCTGGTGGGGCAAATCGATTGTTCCATAGTGCCGCCTGGATTCGAGCGGGCCGAATACCAAGCAGTTTGCCAACGGCCTTCGTTGATCGTTTCTGTTCTGTCATTTGGGTTCTCCAATGATTACGGTTAGGGTTGTTGCTTCACACGATGTGAATACCCTACACAAAGGGGATGAAGGGGATTTTCCTATGCGCATAAAAAAACCCCGTTCTTGACATCAAAAACAGGGTTGAAACAAAAAGGGGATTTTTTCAGAAATCCCTTATTTATTTTTCCGGGTCAAATTGGTTGGTAATATCCAACAAATTCACGTCATTAAGTGACCTTACAGAAGGGCTATTGTCAGCACGTCCCGCTCTGGGTGTGTTCGTTGGAGTGTTATAATATTTCTTACCTTCTGACACATACCTTTTCCAAGTATGAAAAGCTGGTACCTCATAGCCAGCAGGCCCATTTTCCTTGAGCCAGTCGTGAGCTTCTTTGTAAGTTTTTTTGACAGTACCTAATTTGTTAATAGCGTATCGCCAACTCAAGTATGCTATTTCTTTGGGTTTTGGTAATGATGCCTTGACAAGTTCAGTCTTAGTACAAACTTGACGGTATTCGATTTGCTCATTTATCATATTACATCTTATACGTTGCCATTCCTGTTCTATTCTCCAGGTGGGCCAATCTGACTGAGGGAAAGTTTGCTTAAGACTCCTTAAAGCCTCATTTTCCCATTCAGTTATAGCAATGTCTCTTTTAAGATAAGGGGATACTTGCCATTCACGCATTGTAGAGTCCTGAGTAAATTCACTATTCACACAACAAGGTGCAGCAGCTGGATACAACACAACATCATTAACATACCTTATAAAGTTAACAATGGACTGCAAGACAGATAGGCCTGTACAATTGAAGCAAACGTTGTCTTTACTTCTAGGCTGTTTTTTGAGTAGCATAGTATCACAGTTGAAATCCGAATTAAAATGACCGAATACGACTCCAACCAAAATGTCAACTTTAGTAAATATCCAATATCGTGAATTATGACCTGTCGCAAACGGTCTATCAACAGGTAATATGTCAAGGTAATCACAATATTCACTACTGACATAAGGAGTGGTGCGAATTATTTTTCTGTAATGTGATTTTTCTCTGCTATTAAGTAAAAGGTAAACCAAAGCTTCAAAGCCAATCTTTGCGCAATATCCAATAATATCAATGATTGGACGGCCTCCACATTGCATCATGGTATCCAAGACAATCATTTGCTCCATTAAAGCATACTCATCTTCATAATTGTTACCAATTGGCAACGGGAAGGCGATCATCGAGTCAAAAATGTTTTTGGCCAACTTCTGCTCATAGTCACTTTTATGGGAAAAGGGAAATAGTTGACGATATAATTTTTTATGATATTTATCTCTACGATCATTATACTCTCGTGGGATATTTGCTTCATCATACATCATCACTTACCTTTCTATCGGGTCGCCCCACCGCCCAACGGGAAAAGGTAAGTGGAATCCC
>JAIPFO010000188.1 GCA_021736565.1 Phycisphaerae bacterium
CTGGTCGTGATCAGTATTATTGCCTTGCTGGTAGCGATTCTCATGCCGGCATTGGGTAAGGCCAGAAAGCAGGCCCGGGCGGCGGTTTGTTTGTCGAATATCAAACAATGGACAACGATCATCTTCATGTACACCAACGAGAATGAGGATAAATTCTGGTATGACGGGCCTGCCCCCGGTGCGCAGTCGCAGGGGTTCTGGATGCGAAAACTCAAAGAGGGCTATGGCGATGTCAACGAGTTTCGTTTATGCCCGTCGGCGTCCAAGCTGGCTTATGATCCCGTGGATACGGCCAACGGTTTTAAACATGGCAGCACCCTGGAGGCCTGGGATACAGGCACACATTCTTCCTTTAATGAAGATGCCCAGTTAAACACGGGAAGTTACGGGATCAATCTCTGGCTGAGCCCGGTCTATTCGGCGGCCATGCCCGGATGGGGCTTTACAGGTAACTGGTTGGATAATAAGGAATGTCACTGGGGGAAGGTTTGGGCTAAAAATGCGAATAGCATTCCCACGCTCGGCGATTGCGCCTGGTTTGGCGTTGAGCCGCAGGACCTGCTCACCGGAGGGGTCAAGGGGGAGGTCCCATTGGAAGATGACTGGTATAAAAAGCACAAGCCGGGTGCCGGGGGCGGCGACTGGGGTCATTATATGGGGCGGGTCTGTATGGACCGCCATGGCCGCGGTGTCAACTGGGGATTTATGGACGCTTCGGCCCGGAAAGTCCCACTCAACGATATCTGGTCACTCCAATGGCATCGTAAATTCCAAAGGTCTCAGAATGTGATGATCGCCTGGCTGGACTGACGAACTACCGGGGGAGATGAAGAATTATACTCTTGACGGCAGGGTCCTATCCCGAGAGACCGGAATAGGAGGCAGGTTATTTGCGTCTTAAAGCCTGTTTGTTATACAAAGGTTGCCTTTTGGCGCGTGAGTCCATCTCGTCGGGTTATGGGATTTTGTCTCATGGCAGCCTCTGCGGCCACCGAGCCGGTCGTGGCATATGGTCTTTTGCTTTTCGGCAGTTTATTATTGGAACATCAACGGCGGTGAACTCAGAACTGCCAGGTCTAAGGTCGTTTATCATGTTGATATTATGAGTGACTCCCGCGTCAAAAGAGACTTTTTACCTTTAGGATCGCCCTTTGAGAGTCGTGAAACGGGCGTCAAAAATACTTGGGAGCAGGTCGTCAAAATTAGCTCATGCCAAAGGTTTCAACAGACGATAGTAATGGAAATTGAGATTTCAAGGCAGAAACTCTGTGTCATCGTTTTTCACAGGTTGACGCTGGGAAAATGAGTGGTACTTTGTGACTACTAATTTTGATGAAAGGAATGTTGTATGATGGAAAAGAGATTGATTTCCCTGGTTCTGTTGATGGCCGCTTTAATTGCAAGTGTTGGTTGGGCGGAAGAGCCGGATTATGGTAATGACCTGGCCAATGCCGATGCGATTACCGCGGACGGCGGTACCGTTACCGGCGTGCTTGCCTCCGGCGATGAGGACTGGTTTACCTACATCCCCAGCGCCAATACCAAGGTACGATATGACCTTCGTGATATTGACTATAACTGGAAGAATATATACATTTATCAGGATACGGGGATGGTGGACATTATTCAGGCGACATCGATCGGGGCATATCACCAGGATGTCAGTCTGACCTGTTTTTTTGAGACGGCGGACCCGGTCTACATCAGGATCGCCGGCAGTGCAGGGGGTTACGAGATGGCCGCAACGGAGTTGACGACCCATGCGCCGGACGGTTTTGCCAATACGCATGACGTTGCCGAAGTTCTGGCCGTTGGTGATCCGGCCGTGATCGGCACGATCAGTGCTGACGAGGACCCTTACGTGGACTGGTTCAATTTCAGTACGACCGCCCTGCATCAATACCGTATCCGCCTGACCCAGGTGAATAATACCAATGTTTATTTCAGGGTTATCACGAGCGACGGGACCCAACAACTGCATGGGAATAGCAGGGATATGACCTTGACCTCGTGGTATGGTGAAGATTTTAAGATCGTTGTTGCCGGCGACCCTGCCAAGCTGGGCAATTATTATGAGCTTTCTGTCGAAGAGGTTGCGACGTTTACTGACCCTCACGGCAATACGCCAGAGGAGGCAACCTCCCTGTCGGTCGGTGTTGATTATGATTCCAGCATTGAATATAACAGTTCGATCTTTAATGATGAAGACTGGTTCGTCTTTACGCCGACCGGCAATGCGTTGTATGAGGTGACATTAACCAATTACGATTATAACTGGAAGAATTTTTATGTTTATCAGGATAAAGGCTTCATTGACCTGACACCGGCAACAAGTATTGGTGTCTATTACGGCAGTGACACACGGACATTTTTCCTTGAGGGTACCGAACCGTGTTATATCAAGCTCTATGGAACGGCAGGGACATACAAGCTGCGTGTTAACCATTTGGCAACCTACCCGTCTGACCCTTATGGGCATAGCTGCGGTGAGGCCACCCCGGTAACGGTTGACGCGGCGGCGACGATCGGCACGATATCATCCGACCAGCCGGTCAACCAGGACTGGTTTGTCTTTAACACAACGGCGTTGCATAAGTATCGCATTACTCTGACGCAGGCGAATAACAGTAATACCGGTTTCTATTTATATAACGCGGATTGCTCTGTGCGACTGTATGGCCGTAGCGCAGACATTACCGTCGTGTCGTGGTTTGGGGAAGACTTTAAGATCATGGTCGATGGCGAAACGACTAGATTAGGGAACCAATACAATCTAAAAGTTGAAGACGTGGATGTATACCAGGATGACTTTCCGAACCTCTCGACACAGGCGGCATCGATAGCAAAAGACGGCACCGTTTACGATGGGGTCATCAATTATGATGCGACAGTCCAGAAAGATGAGGACTGGATGACATTCGTCGCGCCGATGGATGGCAGTTATGATTTCACATTCAGGAACTTTGAATACAACTGGAAAAACTACTATATCTATAGCATAGATCAGGCAAACATATTGCACCAGGTGTTCAGCAGGGGAATTTACTATAACACGGAACCCTATAGTTATCAGTTGACCGCGGGCACGCATTACGTCAAGATCGTAGGCGGTACCGGTGCATACCAGTTCAGTATAATGTCACCGGAACCCCGGTGCGGCGACCTGGATCATCCTTATCCGCCTGGCGATGTGACCATGGACTGCTTTGTCAATATAGAAGACCTGGCGGTCATGGCCGCCAACTGGCTGATCTGAACAGCGCCCGAAGGCGAATGCCCGGGTAATTAAAACGGGTCCTCATCTGATTTTTATATACCTCTGCGGATTGTCATGAATTCGCAGAGGTATTTTAATAGACAGGGAAACTTTTTTTAACAGGGATGAACTGGGTCAGGTGGTTGTCAATGAAAAACGATTTTTGACGCGGAAATCAAAACAAGAACAATCCGACGTAAGAGACCGTATTGGGGCCATTGATATAAGGGATGTTGCACGCGGTGACCAGGGCATTTACATCGATACAATGTGCCTCCACGGATGAAACCGCCTTGTCAGGATAACGGCAGACCTGGCCCTCTGGATAGGTGCATTGTTTGCAGACTTTGCAGACTCCGGCATTCAAGGCTAAAACATTGTCACCGCCACTATTGGATTGGATATAGTCATAAATTTTTCGAAACGTTTTTTCATGGGTTTCTTCGGCTTCCATCATTCCTTCGAGATCAAAGGAGTCTTGCAATTTGTGAACCGTTTGGAACACGACACCTTCGGAGTATTTTAGCACCTTGGCTTTCAGTGCCTCATAAGACCCTGCGGCCGGTGGGCACATCCAGTTTGTTCCATATTTCCCGCAGGTGTTTTGTTCGCAAAGATTACGGAATTCATCAGAGAATCGTATCGCTGAAGTTTTTATCAAAGAAGCGGCCGTTGCATCTAATTCTTTAGTTTTCTCTACCAGTTGCTTTAAGTCCATCATGTCATCAATCCTGTCAAATCTACTTGTTATTTCTTGGTGTCCCCTAACGCTGGATCTCTTGGCGATAATCCGATTGCAGGCATATGGGCATCTCTAAAAACCATTTTGCCACCAACGGCTGGCCTCTCCCCCATGTATAGAACTTTCTGGTCCTATCTAATGGCTCAAGGTGTTGGCCGAGTCGTATTGAGGTGAATTCTTATTTAATTCATAATAGCAGTCGTTCAGTGCATCGAGGGCATAATGTTCTTTATCTTCGAAATGGCCATAGAAAGGACCTTTTGGTATGCCCGCGGCGTCAGTGATATCCTTGACACTGGTATCCTTGTACCCTTTGAAATGCGTCAGGCGGATCGACGCGTTTATTATTTCATCTTTACTCTTCACGCTTTCAATATATGGCCGGTCGTCTTAAGAGTCAAATGGTTTTTGGGGAAACGGGGATCAAGGCCAAAAAAGTTGATAAATCGCGAGCCTGAATATTTTTAACCTACGGTAAAATAAAAGCTTATGGACACTTCATGGCAGGGCGATTTTGGGCAGTGGCGGATTTTTCTTCTCGAGGATCTCAGGCCAAAAGTCAATCCGGCAACCTGATCTCTTTTTCCTTTTTGCCTCTTATGTACTCCCGGGGCAACGCGTCAGAGCGTTTTTTTGCAATAATGTTTCCATTCGGCCGTTTATTATATATATTACAGAAGAAATGCCCTTAAGGAACCTGGACAAGGGCCACACCGGTGCTTATCCTGACGGATTAGCATTTTTTGATAAGTAATTTAATAGTTTTAGGAAGAACAGATCAGAAGAGTACTTTCGTACTTTTTAACTTGTGACAGATTCAATGCGTTATATCGCAGGGCTGTTCGAATACATTGTGTCCTGTTTTTATCATTTCCGGGATTGACTTCGAAAAGTATCCTTTATTCATATTGCACGATAAAGCCCTGCTAAACAAGGATTTATTATGCAAAAAAGTGCGAAAGTTAACTAGAAGAAAGAAAGGGTCCATTTATGAAAAAGAAGACAGCAACGTTGACTGTACTTGCCATCATGGTAATTTGTATTTCAAGTGCAGTCGCTGCCATGCGGGCCAGGCCTGAACCGGCGGCATTGACGCAAGCGGGCGAAAAGCTGCTGGCTAGCTACTCGGGGCAACTCAATGCCGTCAAGGCTGAGATCGAAAAAGCCCTGCCGAAAATCAACGAGCAGAAGAGATCGGCCTATCTGGAGGCCCTCCAGGCTGAAAAGGCCGCTCAGGCCGACAGGGACGCCAAGGATGCGGCTTTGAAAAAGAACCTGGGGCATGTTGGGTTGCTCAACCACAGGAAAGACTGGATCGGCAGAGCCACCAAGGGTGTCGCAGAGGCCAAAGTCAATCTCAAGAAGGCTCAGGCGATCATCGGCGAGAAGGCCCAGGCTGTCAAGGAGGCCCAGGAGGCGTTAGCCAAGATTCAGGCTAATTATAACGATGCGGCCAGCGAACTCAAGAAGGCCCAGGCGTTGGTGGACGATGCCAAACTTGAAGAGCCGAAACTGGTCAAGGCCCTGGCCGCGGCCGAGAACGCACTGACCCTCGCCAAAGCCAATGCGATGAGAGCGGCGAAGGAACTCGATATGAGGAGTTTCCTTACCAGTGATAGGCTCGACGCGAAACTGGCGAAATACCAGGTCCTGGCCGAGGCCACCCCTCAGGGGCTGGCAGAATATGCCCAGCAAGGCAAAACGCAGGAGGCACTGATCAATAAACTGCTGGCCGATGACGACCTGATGATTCAGATGGCCGTTGCCGGTGGCGCCAAGGCAGGCAAGTACGGCCAGGCAATGGAAATTTACACCGATATCCAGAAGTCAAGCAGTAAGGCAAAAAGCGGTGTTCTGCAGAGGCTCGCACTGGGCAGCAGCCTGGAGCACGCCGTGCCGATCGCGCAACGCAACGCCACTGGCCTGACAAATGCTCCAGCAACCGTCAACCCGGTAAACCGCTACCTGCATTTTGAAAAGGCCTACCTCGACAACGCACTGGACCCGGCCTTTAAGGTCCTCAGTGTATGGGACTACCGCATGGTCGTCAACGGCGAAGAACCGGATGAGATTCTCACCTGGGGCCGGAAGATGCTTGCCAATTATCGCCCCGACCAGATTTCAAAGAAAGACTCTCGCTGGCGCTATGTCGAGTCGGTCAGGACCGAGATCAAGTACGGGTCGGGAGATAACAAATACGACCAGGACGATCTTCAGTTTTTCCAGAATATCCTGAAGAACGGCGGCGTCTGCGGACGGCGTGCGTTCTTCGGCCGTTTCATTCTGCGCAGCTTTGGTATACCGACAACCGCACGTCCCCAGCGTGCTCATGCCACCCTGGTGCACTGGACCCCCGAGGGCTGGGTGATCTGCCTTGGCGCCGGATGGGGACATGGCTGGGTCAACGGCCCCGAAGCCGTCGGTCGAGGTCGAATCGACGATACTATTTTCCTGGCTCAAACGCAGGCCCGGATGACCGGAAAGCCCTACATGCAGGTATGGCGTGCTAAGACGGCAGGTGCTCTCCAGGCTTCCGGAATATGGGACAGTATCTCACTCTACCGTCAGCGTGCGATCATTGAAGAGGCCAAGGCCGTAACACTTGCCGCCGTCGGTACAGACATTGGCGAGGCCAATGAGACCAGGGAAAAGGTTGACATTATAAATACTGCCATAACCAAAGCGGACAAAGAGATCACCGTCGGGAGGGACGGCACGATCACCATTCCCGCGGCAGCATGCAGCAAGCCCACCCAAAGCACCGGCAAGATCATCTTCATGCCGAGCAACCTCGGCGGCAAGCAGTTGCATTACAGCCGTACCGGTGGGAATCAGGAGTTCGAGTACACCTTTAACGCCCCGAAGGCCGGCCAATACGCACTCACCGCACGGGTGGTAACCCCCAGCTGGAAACAGCACCTTAGGGTCAAGGCCAACGGTGCCGCTGAACCGATCGACATCGCGCTGCCATTTACGGTCGGCATGTGGGATAAAACCCAACCGGTGGAGATCACCCTGGCCAGGGGCAAGAATGTGCTGACGTTCTCACGCGAGCACGAGGGTCTCAAAGGCGTGACCATTCGGGACTTCACGCTCAAGCCGGTACAGTAAGCCACCATAGCGGCGCCAGGGCGGAAATCCAGGTAAAGACCCAAAGGACAATGCCGTCAAATCAAAAGGCTCCGGGAAATTAATCCCGGAGCCTTTCATTTGTCATGCTGGCTG
>JAIPFO010000189.1 GCA_021736565.1 Phycisphaerae bacterium
CCCATGATGGCAAAGGCGATGATGACAATGATGACAAAACCAATTACAAATTCCATTGATTATCCTTTTGGAGTCGTACGCGTTCGTATTTTTTTGTCGTATCAGGTTAAATGTTTTATGACCCGGGGACCGTTAGCGTGCATTGCGTAATCATTACTTATTCTTTACGACAGGGCCCTTCTGAGCAAGGAATTCGTGTATGCAAGTGTGCGAAAGTTGACCGTTAAATAGGATGGGTGAAAGGGGGGGGCTTTCACCCATCCTGATCTCTGCTTATCCGTTAGAGGGTTTCGCCGTATTCCCAGCCTTTACGGGCCGGTTCTTTGACAAAAGCGTTTAGTTCCGGTCGATTAGTGACCTGTCCGTTTTTGGCGTCCCACTCAATCCGGCCGCCAAACCGCTGGGCCAATACCCCAAGCAGGATGACCTCGGTCAATCTTGACGCGTATTTGAAATTGGAACCGGGCTCGGGGCCTGTCCCCTTGATGGCGCGGAGCCATTCGCGGAACGGTCCGCCTTCGACACGCTTAATGGTTTCCTTCGGCGGGTTCGCCTTGGTTTCCTTGCGAAGCTCCGTCGGAGCGATCACCGACCCGCCGGCGTGCGTGTCGCAACCGATCATACCTTTGGTGCCGACCATCCAGCATGCCCGGCCAAGGTAGGTGGCGTTATCAGCGCCGAATTTCTCGATACGGCCCACCTTGTTCCAGTCCTGCGGCCCGTCGAACCAGTAAAATTTAACCGGTCCGCGTTTGCCATTGGCCGGGAAGTGGTATTTAATGCGACTGCCGGCGGGGACAACACCTTTGAGCGACTCTTTGCGGTCGAGGCATTCGATAACCGTCGGTGCATCCAGGTCAAGTGCCCAGACGGGTGTGTCAAACGTATGGGTTCCCCAGTCGGCCAGAATGCCCGAGCCGAAATCATAGAAGGCACGCCATTTGTATGGCAGATAGCCACGGTAGAATGGGCGATTTTTGGCAGGTCCCAGCCACAGGTCCCATGAGAGCCCTTCGGGCATCGGGGATGGCGGCGGCGGCATTTTCGATGGATTGTCAAAGTGTCTTCCGCCCATCTCAGGGCCGCCATTGTGGGCGTAAACCTCACTGACCTCGCCAATGACGCCGGCGCGATAGGCTTCAACCGATTGGCGGATGCTATCGCTTGCATGGCCCTGGTTGCCCATCTGGGTGACCACCTTGTATTTTTGCCGGGCCTTCTCCAGCGTGCGTGCCTGCCAGACATTATGCGATAGAGGCTTCTGGGTATAGACATGAATGCCGCGTTCCATCGCCGCCATGGTCGCCGGGAAATGCGTATGGTCAGGGGTTGAGATCACGATCGCGTCAATGTCCTTGTGCATTTTATCGAGCATGACCCGGTAGTCATCAAAGAAGGGCTGATTGGTACGCCAGTTTTTCATGTTCTCGGCACAGTGCTCGCGGTCTACATCGCAAAAGGCGACAAGATTTTCATCTTTGCAGCCTTGATTATAGGGTTGCTGGGCGATCCAGCCGCCCGAGCCAATAAAAGCGACATTGACTTTACTGTTGGGGGATGCCCCGGACTTGCCGATAGAAAATGCGGGATACGCCGCAGAGGCCGCCAGTGCTCCGGCGGTTTTGGATAAAAACGTTCTTCGCTTCATGATAATATCTCCTTGTTAAAGTATGGTTGGATATCTTTTATTCTGTTTTTAGTACGCTTTCGTACTTTTTGTCATGGCATCGTTTACTTGTTGTTTATGCCGGGCTGTTAGAATGCATTTTGAAATAATTATTGTTACATTGAGCCTTGTCCTGTTGTTAACTATATTCCATTTGTAAGCGTAAGTCCTGCTGGGTAGTGAATTAACGTATAAAAAAGTGCGAAAGTCAACTTTTAATTTATTTTGCAAATTAAATATGCCTGTGGTCTCTTGCTCTTATAGGGGGGGTGAATGTTACTGAGTTCCTTTAATCGACCTCCAGCCACATTCCTCTAAAATGTTTCTTATTTTGATCGGATCGATGTTTATTCAGGCATTGTCCATTCTTGAGCATTTCCCCTTTTATGCAATCAGAAGTATTAGGTATATCAACAATAAGACTTCCATCATCGCTAAGGGCGAATAGTCTGGCTGATTTTTTAAAAACGACCAGGGCTTCCGGGGTAAATGCATCAGGGGCTGTCGGGAACTTCTTAACCAATACCGGCCGTTTATCCGTTTTTCCTGACCAGCGGTATAAGGCGAAATCTGCCTTACCGTCGTGTGGCCCGGCAATGATGAAGTATGCCTTATGAGAGTGCGAATACTCCATACTCCTGATACCCCGCCCATCTAAATTCAATAAAATGGGCGAGCCGAAGGCGGGTGTGGCTCCTGCCTTAATCACCTGTTGTGGATTAAGCAAAGGGACGAGGCCGGCTCTTTTTTTGTGAGTTACGCGATCGAAAAATTGAGGGTTTCGAAATCCAATATAAAGGGTATTGCCATCGGGAGCGGCACACAGCCCTTCAATATTTAAGCCTTCCTTTTTAGGGGCCAGTTTCTTCTTTTCCTTCTTTTTTAATTTCTTAACGTCAAACCGGGTTACGCTATCAAGTTTTAGGTGCTGCGTGGCTTCTGCTTTTATCATCTCATTAATGAGCGTACTGCAAGGGGTGCCAACAGAATCAAGTGTAACACGGCCATTTTCAATCTTGACCGAGGTCGCAAAAAAACAGTATCGATTGGGCCGTATTTTCCCATCTTTGTTTCGGCCATGAGATGTAATCCAATAGATGCAATCTCCAACAAGGGTTGCCCCTTCAATATCCGCTTCAGGATAATTCTTCCCTGTGCCAATAAACGGCGTCAAATCATAAGTATATACCGGCCCTGATGTTGTGTTGGTTTGGTAAACTCGCAATACATTATTTTCGTCGTCAGCAACAACAAATAAGTTATCGCTCAACGCCACCGCAGCAGATGCGTCACTCATTCCGTAATACACAATGCCAGGTTCATTTACATTGCCATGAGCAAGATCACCGAGAGCACTCACACTGCATATCATAAAAAAGGCCATTACCCTGTTGAACCACTGTCGAATCACCATCATACGACTTCTCCATTTAGTTCACCTTCAATCTTCCCGATCATATATTGATAAGAATTAACATGCTCCGATGGGAATGTGCTGGTTCGTTTAAACAGTTTCAGGCTTTCCTGTAATTGCCCGCCGTGATATAAGCAGTAGGCCTTATATCGCAGGGCCTCTTCATTATAAGGCTGAGTTTTAAGCATTTCATCACATTTGGGTATGATCTCTGTGAACTTACCGGCAGCAAAAAGATTGCCCAACTCAACGCCATCCAGATAATCCTTAAACATATCCTCCCGCTCATCCCCACCGAAGGGCCGCTTCCAAAGACCTCTTCCCCGACAATCCATGATAAACCAAACCATTAAAATTACAGTGATTATTATTGCACATATATTCAGTATCATAGATTACCCCTTTTACCTTGTCCCCTTCAGTTTCTTTTCCAGATAATAAATCGCAACGTCACAATATTCCTTAAAGTATCCATTTGAGTCTTTTTTTTGGTATTTCACAATAAGCTTTTCAATTTGATTACGTGTACACGAGACTTGCGTTTTTGATAGAACCTGGGTAACGGACTTCCAGATGGTTTTTCGATTACTCTTTAGTCGAGACAAATTCAAATTGAGAATTGAATTTAGCTCTTCATTGAATTGTAAATTATCCGAACGAATCATTCCATTGCCAAGGTAGCGAATTTTCATTTTACGGTGATCATTCGGATTGGCTGGATTGAAAGAAATGTCATCATCCGATTTTTTAGTGTCGCAGTGCTGCTCTTTCGGCGATTTACCTTCATTGCCCATGCAACAGCCCAGGAGATTTTTATAGTCAAGCTGTTTGCTGGAATGTTTAGACTGGCAATGCCAATGGTCAATTTTTATTGAATCTTTATTGATCCTCTGCATGCAGTAGGCGCAAAGATGCCCTTGCTCGGCAAGAAGTGCTTCACGCACTATATCTTTAACTGGCGAAAATCCGTCGCCATCATAAGTGGTATTAGGATAGTTGCGATAGTGGGCCAATTCCCTGGGTTCGGTATTTTTGGCAATTGCTCTCATGATTGCTTTTCCTCATCGGGTTCAAGCATGGTAATGAGCGATTCGGCACGAACGATTTCAGGGATACTGCCTTTCACCTCATCTCGCAACGTTTCTATTTTCTTTTTTGCTTCAATAAATTTATCCTTATCGATAAGCTCAAATATTGTATCCAGTTTTTTTGAAATATCCTCATTGCGACTTTGAGCTTCCATCTGCTCTTCAAGAACTTCGGATGAATCAAGCCCCAGCGACTGATCGGGCGTCGTCGCTACCAGCCCATGTAGAGGATCGATACTGAGCCGTCGAATACATTCGGCATCCACTTCGCCAAAGACTTGCGGTGAATGCGTAGAGACGATGAATTGACAGTTTGGAAAAGTTATTCTTAATTGATTGATAACATTACGTTGCCAGGCAGGATGCAGATGTAAATCAATTTCATCTATAAGCACAACCCCTTCGCCTTCAAGTGCATTGGTCCTTTGGGGATTTGCAATTGCAAGTCTTCGGGCCAAATCGCCTATCATTGCAAAAAGACATTTTTCGCCATCAGACATTTGCTCGACGCGATATTTTTTACCATTTTTCTCAACTTCCATTCGCAGTGGTGTTCGTTTGACAGAAATCTTTGAGAAGCCCGGCATAAAGGCCTTGGTTGCCTGACGAACAGCTTGTAATTGTGAATCTTGAGAAAAATTATTTTTTTCATCATTTGAAATATCTTGTGAGTCACGAAGATGTTCGTTTTCAATATCTTCACGATTGCGATACCATTCAAAGAAATTACGAAAATTTGCACCCGCAGTCAAAGCGCCATCATAAGCATCGAGTAAAGCGAATGTATGCGATTTTCTAATTCTCAGTGGAATATCCACTACAGAACGGTTGGTGGGATAGTAGACAAATAAGGGAAGATTAACTTTAGCATGGTTCTTCCCAATTTCATCACGTTTTTCACTGGCCCATTTACTCAGACTTCTCAGGGATGTCATGCCGTGCAAGGGTTCATTGGGGTCGACATAAGGATCATTGAGGTCTATCTCTGGATTCCTCCCTTTCCGTGTTTGTGCCAGCCTCCATGAAATATCATCTTTTCCTGGGAAATCCGTTTGCACTGAAAGCTCAATCCGCCCGTAGTTCCTTTCATTGTGTATATCTGTATCAATAATCCGACGACCGCTTGTATTGGGAGAACGCAGGCGAGCCCCTGCCCAGGAGAGCATTATTGCCAGACTGTCTAAAACAGATGATTTACCGGCACCATTGACGCCCACAAGAAGATTTACACCTGGAGTAAATTCAATGACAAGGTGACGAGCACCTCTAAAATGAGTAAGTTCTAGCTTTGAAATTTTCATAATTCTAAAAATCCTTACTTTGGTCAATTAAAGGTATCCGGCACATTCAATGTTCCTTAGAGATATCCCTATGGCTTGACAATATATCTTCGCTCAAGCCATTCTTTCCATTCTTCAAAATTAGATGTACCACCTATTACTGAAATAAATTTCTCAAATGTACAACCAAATACATATTGTTGGGAATTATCTTTTAGAAGAGAAATGTATATCGGCAATACTTTATGGAAATGATTATTACCATCTGGAAATAATGTAATTGAGTAGAATTCGTCAATATCACCACGTTCCACAATGGCTAAACCAAGCAGATGGTTTCTCCATATTTGACGAAGTGTGTCTGTTCCGAATATTTCATCATCTGGATTAATAAAACAATCCGAAGCCCTTGCAGTTTTCCAATATAAGGAATCATGATTCTTAACATTTACGGCCTCGCTCTTACCTATCCGATATTCATGCTCAGTGTACTTAACTTCAATTCCAATCCCACACTTCTTCCCATTTGAAACTACAACAATATAAGCATCAAATGAGGTTTTATCCTTTAAATACTTCCCTTTTGGTTCTGGTGCATACTCAATGCCAATAAAGTCAATAGCGACGCAATCTATCTCAAAGGCATCCTTTATTATGTTGATTGCCATTTGTCGATCTGAATCAAGCGGGGCAAGTAAGTTGAAAGGTATATGCTCGCTACGTAACATATCTGTATCACGTTTTTTTGAGTATGATGGATAACGTCTTCTAAGAATTTGCCTGGAATTCAATTTATCATAATAATTTAACAATACCTGTGCATCTTTATCATTTAACCTGTTACCATAGTCTTCGAATTCTACCTGCAACACTTCAGCGCGATATTTTGACTGATGAAGACGAGCTGCTGCTTTAAATTCATCGTCCAGATTATATTGATTACCAATTTCCATTTTTCTTCTTCGTGCTCTTCGTGGTGATAATGACTAATACCAAAACACTACAATTACGCAAAATATTTCACTGCATTGGTGAAGACGCTGAGGCCGTCGGGTTGTTCGATTTTTTCTCGGGTCCAGCGGGGGTGGTGGGTTTTGTGGATGAAACGTTCGGGATGGGGCATCATGCCCATGACCCGGCCGGTGGTGTCGCAGAGGCCGGCGATGTGGTCCAGGGAGCCGTTGGGGTTTATTGGGTAGTCGCCGGATTTGCCGTCCTGGTCGACGTAGCGGTAGGCGATCTGGTTGTTGGCTTTGGCCTGCTTGAGGATTTCCGGGGTGGCGAAGCATACTTTGCCTTCGCCGTGGGCGACGGGGATGTAGACCCGCTGGCCGGGCTGGATAAAGACGCACTTGTCGGTGGCGGGTTCGAGCCAGACCCAGCGGTCTTCGAATTTCCCGGAATCGTTATAGGTGATCGTGGCCTGCTGGTCGGCCTTGACACCGTCGGCGACGGCCAGGCCGGGCAGGATGCCGGCCTTGACCAGGACCTGGAAGCCGTTACAGATTCCCAGGACCAGTTTGTCGGCTTCGATAAATTCGCGGACTTCGTTGCTGAAATGATGTTCCAGCTGGTTGGCCAGGATCTTACCGGCGGCGATGTCGTCGCCATAGCTGAATCCGCCGGGCAGTGCCAGAATTTGATAATCGGCCATGAGTTTGGGATTTTCGATCAGCCGGTTAACGTGCACTTCTTCGGTGACAGCGCCGGCCAGCTCAAAGGCGTGACACATTTCTAAATTACAATACGTCCCGGCGGTGCGTAATA
>JAIPFO010000190.1 GCA_021736565.1 Phycisphaerae bacterium
CTCCGCGGGCGCAGCCCGCGGAGGGGAGGCGAGGGGGATATAGTGGCATTATTTATGAAATGCGGTACTAGTACGAATCTAATAAAAAAATAAAAAATATTTAAACAAAATCGAAACTTGTTCGTATACCCATTAAACGTAATAAATTCTATATCGTTCGAATTACGGTATAGGCACTCCGTGGCACATTCTTAAGGAGACAGACGATGCTTAAATGGTTCAGGCAGTTGGACAAGATCATTCGGGGTGATGCGACCCAGATGGCATCGCTACGGGCCGGGCAGATTGAATTTCCCTTTGGAGGAATAACAATTGCCCTGACGATCCTGGGCCTTGGATTTGGCCTGTGCATGGGGTCGTTCAAGATGACCCAGGGGCATGAGGATGCGTGGAAGCAGCTCTTTGCCAGTATGGTTAAGTTTCCGCTATTGTTTTTCCTGACGCTTTTGGTGACGTTTCCGTCTTTATATGTATTTAACGCCCTGATGGGGTCGCGGCTTTCTACCTCCTCAACGCTGCGATTGCTTGTAGCGGCCTTTGGCATCATGTTGGCGATGGTTGCTTCGCTGGGGACTATCGTGGTGTTTTTTAGCCTGAGTACGACCAGCTATTCATTTATGATTTTACTCAATGTAGCGGTGTGTGCTATTGCCGGCGTTTTAGGGTTAACGTTCCTGCTACGGACACTGCAGCGACTGATATTGGCTCAGGAATATCTGTACTGTCAGGAAATGGGGCAAGATCGGAAAACGGCGACTGTTGAAAATGAGGTTCCTGTCAGTGAAGATATCAATGACGAACATCGTGACAGTCCTGACGATGTGCCGGTTTTAGAGCAGGAGGATGAAACAGGCTCGATAGAGAGAAAATTAAGTAAAATTTATGACGGCAAAAAAAATCCCGATCCGCTCAGTCAGGAAGGTGGTTTTGCAAGTGACAGGGCTAAAAAAGTATTCAGGATATGGATATTTGTCTTTGCCCTGGTTGGTGCTCAGATGAGCTGGGTTCTCAGGCCGTTTATCGGCCATCCGGATTTACCCTTCCAATGGTTCCGCCCAAAGGAAGGTGATTTCTTTACAGCGGTTTTGCATACGTTAGGGGATTTGTTTACCTTTTAGTCATGTCGTTTGGGTGATTAGTTATGGCACGAAGTGCAAAATTCAAAAATCCAATCGCATGGGGTCATTTTACGTTCCTGCCGCTTCGGGCTGATGAAATTCTCCGCGGTCGCAAATGGGCCGTAGAGGGCGGCGCTACATTGGGCCGTTTGGTGTGTTTGCTATTGATGGTAGGAATATTCGGCATGATCTATGGCGCGGTATTAGGCAGTTATTTCGGCCAGGCAGTCCCCCGGCCGTTGCAAATGTTCTATTCGGCCATAAAGGTTCCGATTTTATTGCTGCTCACCTTTCTCCTGAGCCTGCCAAGCTTTTTTGTGATCAATTCACTGGCTGGTCTTCGAGATGACTTCAATTATGCCATGAGGGCGCTTTTAGCCACCCAGGCGGGGCTGACGATCATACTCGCCTCGCTGGCACCGTTTACCGCCTTCTGGTATGTTTCCTTCGCCGGCTATACCCCATCGATCTTGTTCAATGCCGCGATGTTTGGGGCCGCCAGCATTATCGCCCAGGGATTATTGCGGCACTACTATCGCCCCCTGATCCAGCGTCAGCCGCGGCATCGCTGGATGTTGCGTTTCTGGCTGATATTATATTCCTTTGTCGGTATTCAGATGGCCTGGGTACTCCGGCCATTCATCGGCAGCCCTGAATCGGCGACAACATTTTTTAGACAAGGAGCCTGGGGGAATGCTTATGTAAAGCTCGCGACGATGATCTGTAATGTCATGGGATACTAAAAAAAAGTCTTGTATTCTGTCTGTCATTTGCTAAAATCCACGGTTTAATGTTTAACAGTATTTATGCCAGTGATCAATCAAGGAGATGTCATACATGACGAGCAAATTATTAGGGACCATTGGGATTGCGTTGCTGCTGGGGATGCTTTCAAGCGTAACTTGCGCTGATGAAATCAGTGAATTAAAAAGACAGGTTTTAGAGCAGAATGCTAAGCTAAAGGCCCTTGAAGAAAGGCTCGAGAAATATGAAGCCCGGCAGCAGGACGACGATCAGGTTCTTGCCCAGCAGGCATCCCGATTATCGCCGCTCATGGTGCCGACGGCCAAATCGCCTGACGATTTGAACTGGTATGACAGGATTAAGCTTTCCGGTGATTTTCGCTATCGTTATGAGACCATTGAGGCCGAAGGGGATGGCAAACCTGACAGACACCGTAATCGTTTTCGGGCCCGGATTGCCCTGAAGGCCAAAGTTGATGACCAATGGGACCTGGGTTTTCGCTTTGCCAGCGGCAGTGAAGACCCTGTCTCTGCCAATCAGACGATGACAGGTTCTTTCTCGAGCAAAGGATTCTGGGTCGATCGCGCCTACTTGAACTATCATCCGGAAGCCATCAGGGGGCTTAATGTTTGGGCGGGTAAAATTGGAAACCCCTTCTATAAAGCCGGTAAGAACCAGCTTCTCTGGGACGATAGCCTTTCGCTTGAAGGTGTTGCGGCCAGGCATAAGATCTCCCTGGGGGAAACCGCTGAAGTGTTTGTCACTGGCGGCGGATTTATCGTTACCGAAAGTTCGTCCAGTGACGCCGATATGTCGATTTGGGGCATGCAGGGTGGTTTGAAGAATCAATTTGACACGGAAAATTCGGTTCTAGTTGGAATGAGTTACTACAACTATGGCAATATTAAAGGTGCCGCTGATCTGGACGTGAAAAACAGTAGTTTTTTCGGCAATAGCTCAAATAATGGGGTTTTTATTAATGATTATGATCTGGTGGAGTTGTTCGCTGAATTCACGACGAAATCCATGCTGCTTCCGTTGAGTCTTTTTGGAAACCATGTGACGAATATAGCGGCCGATACAGAGGGTGATACTGGTTGGCTGGTTGGATGCAGGGTCAACAAAACGGACGCACCTGGCTCCTGGGAGTTCGGCTATAATTATCGCGAACTGCAAAAAGATGCCGTGGTCGGCACTTTTTCCGAAGCCAGTTTCATTGGCGGCGGTACCAACGGGCGGGGCAGTTGTTTCGGTGTGAAATATCAGGTTGCTAAAAATGTTCAGGCTGCCTTGGATTATTTCCTGGATAAAAGACAGGATGCCGATAATAAATATAGACGGTTACAGGCCAACATGGCCTTAAAGTTTTAGGCGGAGTGATGAGGGTTGCGTCAAAAAACAATATTGACGCGTAAAAATGTCGATTTCATACTGGAATCTACGCGTCACAATACTTTTGACGCTGGTGTCTGTCAAGTTGACTTTTGCACTGAAAAGTGTGAAAGCCTACAGGTTTCTTGTAAGTCTTTTTTGCTCAACGAGTTATGGTCGGGCGGCCAGGAGGGTGAATTTGGAAGCGGGCCATTCCCGCGTCAAAAGTATTTTTTATACGTCGTCGTGGATCCCGCTCTCGGGGTCGTAATGTAAGTTCTTTCAAAAAAAGGCTTTATGTCATATGGCAGGGGCAACGTTTCAGGAGGACTCTCACAGACTCAGGGTTGATGGACGAAATGCGATTATTGCATGTCTCTGTGTTATCTGTGTGCGGGGGGCGGGTTATTGTGAAATATATCAATAGAATGGTTGGTTTTGAATTGACGGTTGACCGTAATAATATTACTATCTTTGACTTATCCGTCATAAGTCGATTTTTTATATTTCAAATCGGCATCCTTTAAGATGTGCGAAATGGGCTTCAGAAATACGTGTGACCCTGGCGTCATTTGTGGAGGAAGGTAACAATTGTCTTGGAAATTTGCTTATTTCAAAAAAAAGCGAATTCAAGGAATGGTAAAATGAGCAAGACCGACAGGCAAAATGATTTTGCGAGAAAAATTCTCCGGTTTAGCCATGAGATCGGGGAGGCGCGCTTCCAGTTCAGTTTGATTATGGGGCGGGCTTTTAAGTATTTACTGATCTTATGTGCAATGGTTTTTATCGTCGCGGGGGCCAATCACCGTGAAAAGATGCCAGGAGCTGCCATGATCGAAACGGCCGGAGTGACGATTCAAATCGATTTGACTGACTGGCGTCCAGCACCTCGAGTGGTCCTTGGGGCGATGACTTCCCCGGAGAGAACGCCAAAGTATGAGAAGGGATTGCTGGACCCGGTCGCCACTGAAGCAGGAATGGCGGCCATTCTTCTTCAGCGACGGTCGCGTAAGGTCGTCAACTTTCAGGTCAACCGGAAGCTGCTGAAGGAAAATAAGATTTTTGCGTCAAAAAAGGAGAATGGAATATGGCTTTGAGAAAAGCAATATTTATGCGAGTGACGATGCTCGTGGTTCTGTTGGCCGTATGTATTGCTGCCGCGTTCTTGATCTTTGCCCGGGAGCACTATCGTGCTTCAATGTTGGAATTGACAATGGGGAGGCTTTCGGCTCATGAAGTTGAAATCAACAGACTGCTCGACCGAGATGATCGTGGGAGTGTGAAAAAAACGCTTGAGAAAATCGTGCAGAGCCATTCCGAGATCGAATATGCCGTTATAGAAAGTCATCATATTTCCTATGTTGATACATTTGATTCCGGTGGCTCCGGTATTTCCATGGCGTTGCTCAAAAAACAAGGGGTTACCGATGTTCCCTCCGTCTGGGAGTTCCTGGACAGTCGGGGAGAATATTATTATGATGTCGCGATAAGATTCCACGATAATAACGCCTATCGTTTCCACATCGGGCTTCGACGCAGCGAGATCGACCGTCAGATGTGGCCTCTCGTGATAAAGGTTTTTGTTTTGACGATCGCAGTGATATTAATTGCGATCTCCCTGTCCTACATCATTGCAAAAAAAACAACTCGCGAAGTCGATTTACAGATCGATGAGTTGCAAAAAAAACGAGAGGAACCGGGAATACGTATTGAAAAAAGGGCGAATGACCTGGAGGGTGGCAGGCAAGAAAAACAAGCTGAAATCACGGGTCGCAAGCAGGCAGAAGAAATATCGGGGCTGACTGAACAGCAATATCGTACGGTTGCTGATTTTACCTACGATTGGGAGTGTTGGGTTAATCCTGCGGGAAAGTTCGTTTATGTATCGCCTTCCTGTGAGCGAATAACCGGTTATCCGCCGGAAGCGTTCCTGGAAAATTCAGACCAGTTCAAAAGTCTTATTCATCCAGACGATCGCCATCTTTGGGTCGAGCATGAGCAGAAAATGTGTAAAACGGCCGATGCCTGTTCTCTCGAATTTCGTATTGTCGACCGATGGGGTATTGAGCACTGGATTGGACACCGATGCCAGGTGGTACAGGGCGAGGGGGGGGATCTGGGACGGCGAGGCAGTAATCGGGATATTACCGACCGCAAGCAGGTGGAGAAGGAACGTGAAGTCATGGTCGATCTGCTGGAGGTACTCAATGCCAAATATGATCTCCACGGATTGATGGAGAAGATACTCCACTTCATAAAAGAATTATCGGGGTGTGAGGCGGTAGGTATCCGCTTGCAGGATGGCGACGATTATCCCTATTTCGAAACCTGTGGTTTTTCGGACGAGTTCGTGGAGATTGAAAAGCACCTGTGTATGAGGGATGTCAATGGCCAGGTTAAACGTGATGCTTCGGGTGACCCGCTATTAGACTGCATGTGTGGTCATGTTATTTCTGGCCGTTTTGATGCATCGAAGCCTTTCTTTACCGACCACGGAAGCTTTGTGTCCAATTGCACCAGTGACCTCCTGGTCGATGCCACAGCGCAAAACCGTCTGGGCCCTGCACGCAATCGCTGTAATGCCGAGGGGTATGAATCGGTGGCACTGTTTCCTTTGCGTTCCGGGGGAGAAACTTTTGGCCTGCTGCAGTTCAATGACCATCGAAAAGGGTGTTTCTCTCCTCCATTCATCGCATTGGTCGAACGGTTGGCTGATAATGTGGCGATGGCCCTGGCCCATCGAAAGGCAGAGGATGTTGTGGTTCAGCGTGAACGAAGTCTCCATGATTCGCTCAAGGAGAAAGAGGTGCTGCTGCGTGAGATCCATCATCGTGTCAAGAACAATATGCAGGTGATCGTGAGCCTGCTGCGAATGCATGCCCGCCGCTCGCAGAACGAACGAATGCAATCGGTATTTGATGACTGCCGGAACCGGGTCAATGCGATGGCATTGATTCATGAGGCACTGTATGAATCGGCCGATATGGCCCGGATCAACTTTGAGGTGTATCTCAAGAAACTCTGTCGGAATATGAGTCAGGCTTATCGTGTTTCAGATAAACATATTGAGGTGAACGTCGTGCAGTGCGATGTCACTCTTGATATGGACCAGGGGATTGCGGTGGGAATGGTGATTTCGGAGCTGATCTCTAACGCATTTAAGCATGCTTATCCCGCCGGCAAAGAGGGGGTGATATCAGTGAGCCTGGCAAGCCGGAGTGGCCAGAAGGTCGAGCTGGTTGTTTGGGACAATGGGGTGGGCCTGTCACCGGATATCGATATTTATAATTTGCAGTCGCTTGGCTTGCAATTGGTCGTTGCGACTGTGATGCGCGAACTGAATGGGAGTATTGAGGTCGAACGCAATAACGGGACGCGATTTGTGATCTGTTTTGAATATACGCCCTCTGTTCGAGTGGCCAGTCCGGCACCTGAGGGATCACTTTAAAAAATACCGAGAACCTCTTAATCGAATTCACAAAATAATATGTAGAATGTCAGTGAAAGGAGACTGTTATGGATACTATTATAAATACCACCCGGACTGCCAGGAAAGTTATGATTGTTGAAGACAATGCCACGGTGGCCCAGGACTGCTGTGACTCCCTGGAGTCTCTTGGCTATACGGTAACAGCCATTATCGCCTCGGCGGAGGAGTCCATTGAAAGAGTGGACCTCGATAGGCCGGACGCTGTTTTAATGGACATTCACTTGCGTGATGCGATGGATGGTGTTGAAGCGTCCGAGAAGATCTATTCACAGTTTGGCATCCCCGTGGTCTTTCTCTCTGCCTATAGTGACCGGGAATTGCTTATGCGGGCCAAGCATGCCGGGGCCTTCGGGTATCTGGTTAAGCCGTTTAATGAACGTGAACTTTATGCGACACTCGAAATGACGTTCTATAGGGTGAAGGCCGAAGCGGAACGTGAAAAAATGATCCAGCAACTTGAGGCCAAAAGTGCCGAACTGGAGCGTTATG
>JAIPFO010000191.1 GCA_021736565.1 Phycisphaerae bacterium
CAGGATGGCACTGGTGAGAATTGTTGGGATGGTACACAAACCCAAACGCAACAACAGAATCAGGATGGCACTGGTGAGAATTGTGGCGATGGTACGCAAACCCAAACCCAGCAGCAAAATCAGGATGGCACTGGTGAGAATTGTGGCGAGGGCACACAGACCCAGACCCAGCAGCAAAATCAGGATGGAACTGGTGAGAATTGTGGCGAGGGCACACAGACCCAGACCCAGCAGCAAAATCAGGATGGTACCGGTGAGAATTGTGGGGATGGTACCGGTGAGAATTGTGGGGATGGTACGCAAACCCAGACCCAGCAGCAAAATCAGGATGGCACTGGTGAGAATTGTGGGGATGGTACACAGACCCAGACCCAGCAGCAGAACCAGGATGGCACTTGCCAAAGTGATGGCGAAGAGGCCAGTGAAGTCGCCTTGTTTACTCTTGACGCTGTCGGAAGTCTGGATGCGATTGAAACAAATATCAGCATCAAGCCGCATCTTATCGTTTTGAATTCCCTGGGCCAGACGGATGATATTCAGGCAATTGTCGATATCGTCCTTACCGGCGGTTATAATATCACCGATTTTTCAGGATCCTTCAGCATTAACGGTACAGAGATCACGCAAGCCACAAGCGTTGACTACTGTATTATTGACACGAACCTGTTTCTCTATTTTCCAAGAACAGAAATTCAGTCGCATCCGGATGTTATTGCACTTTCAGGCATGGAAGTCAAAGTGGACATTGTCGGTTCGGTCACCACTGAAACGACCGAAGGGCAGGTTACCATGTACGACTTTACAGGTTCGGATGTGGTTGAATTTGCCCAGCCCGGCACAAAAATGGTCATTACAAAATCATTGCTTGCCCCTGACCTGGCCGATCCGAATATTTTGATCGGTTTTGATACGACCGATGAAGGAAGCCAGAATCTTCTGCCCTGGAGTAAAGGCAAAGGGGGAGAAATTTCAAACGGCCAAACCTTTAGTTTTGGGTACCCGGTTCGACTGAATAAGATCACCATGAAGATCAAACCTGACATGATCGACCTTAGCGGCAAGCCGGTTGAACTGTGGTTTGGCAATGCCTTTGACCATGTGACCGATACGCATCTGACCTCTGTGACCATGACCCCTTGCGGTAATTTGCCAGTGGACCTGGCCGGGGATCAGGCCTGGTATATTACGATGGATATCGACGACCAGTATTTACCGGCCAACACCGACTACGGGTTTATGCTGCGGTTCCAAAGCGGGGGGTCCAGTCAGGGCAATATGGATGCTTTTGTCTGGGCCATGGGGGCATATGCTTATGATGACGGCAGCGCATTTACCTATACCGGGAACTGTTCAGAAACCCTGTTGAATAATGAGCTGGTCTTTTTCCTGGAAGGCCAAGAGGTTACCGAATCGCCCCTGGCGGGAGATTTTGTTATTGATTTTTGTGTTAACCTGAAAGACTTTGCCGTGCTGGCCGGGCAATGGCTGGAGACCGACTGCGGTGCGTGTGGTGGCGTTGACCTGTCAGGTGATGGCAATGTGGACCTGACCGACCTGGCCAAATTCAGCGAACACTGGCTGAGCAAATTGTAATATTTCTATTAGAAGCTACTGGGCTCGGTGCCATATTCCTTGCATCAGGGCCCAGTATTTTCGTACTTTTTTATTGTGACAGCCCTATCGGAATGTTGCCGCAGGCTGTCAGGATGCATTAATAACCCGGAATACAATTTCCCATGAGGACTTTTTCATTCCTTCCTTTCAATAGGGGGTTGGCAGGGTATGTCATCCCCCCTATAAATGAAAACGAACGATATGTAAGACGTTTGATAAATGACCGGATATATTTTTATTGGAGACCTATCATGAAAACAAGACAATGGATTTTTACAATAACACTGCTGGCCGGCCTGGCAATGCCTCTGTTGGCCAGAGGCCCCAATGGCCCCAACGGCCCCAGAGGTCCCAACGGGCCGGGCACGGCCCCCACCGTCACGACGGCGCAAGCTGAGGCCCTGGTCTTTCTGTGGCAGGAAGAAAAGCTGGCCCGCGATGTGTACACAGCCATGTACGCTTTTTGGGGTGAAGCGATCTTCGATAATATCAGCCAGTCGGAACAGCGACACATGGACGCTGTGAAAAATCTACTGGTTAAATACGACGTCGAGGTGGACCTGGATGATACGCCCGGGGTATTTACCGCTACGATCCCCCGTGATCTTCAGGAATATTATGATGGCTTGATCGCACAAGGAGAGGCGTCGCTCGAAGGAGCCCTGACTTCTGGTGTGACTATCGAAGAAAATGATATCGATGATATTGTCGCGATGAAGGAAGACTTTGACCAGCCTGATATTCTCAGGGTCCTGGATAATCTTCTGGATGGCTCAAGGAATCATCTGACGGCCTTTAACAGTGCGCTGGAGGGCCTGTGATATATCCCGATTGACGCCAGTGTCAAAGTTGAACTCCTATACATAGCGTGTGTTAGTTTGTCCGATCGTGCGTCATGTAAGGCTTAAAATGTGTAAAAGACTTCGATGTAGGTGAAACGGGAAAATTCAACGGGGATGGATATATTCAGGAGTCAAGAAAAGGGAAGGCTGCAAGTCCAATGGATCTTGCAGTCTTTTTTTGTATCGATTTTACCTGGCCGCTTCTCTGGGGATAAAAAACACACCCGGGCCGACGCCATCGGGATAGGGTTTATTCTGTTTGGGCCATAATATCGCCTTCATCTTTACAAATTCAGTTGAACGGTAGGTTTGGATATGTCCATCGATGAAACCGGCTTTGATTTTCCCCTCTAACGCTCTAAAGTCTTCATCGGTCCGGGAGACCCACAACGAGGTGGATACCGGGGTGCCGGGTGTGGCACTGGCCCCTTTGAAATGTTCACATGAGACATAGGCCCCGGGATGCTGCCAGTGGTCATACCCGAGATAGTCACTGAGAAGCATTTGGCTGTTCCGGCGTCCATCCCCGATCTTACTGGGGCCATGAAACAGTGTGCCATTCTCCACAAGATAACCTGTATAGTTCCAATACAGACAGAACGAACCAAAAACAGGATCTTCCGTTCCGATCCCCTCGGGATTATCCCAACCGTCGGCCGCCAGCCAGAATTGTTGCATATACGGATAGTCCGATGGTACCGATGGGCAGAATACCACTTTAGCGTCGTCAATATAATCAGCCAGGTAACTGCCCAGGGAACGGGAATGCTGTGGCGTTCGTTTCTGATAACCGGCCAGCATTGTCGGCTCTCGCCAGTTCCAATACGTTCCATAGCCGATCGTCGCCACCGATTGGGGGTATCGGTCTTTATGGTCCAGGGCGTAAAAGGTCACCCCGTTGACGGTTTCTTTCTGATGGTGCATCCCTTTGATCTGGCGTGCTTTATCCAGGGCCTTCCCGAGGGCCGGCAATAGAATCCCCAGTAATATCGCAATAATGGATATTGTGACCAGGAGTTCTATTAATGTGAAGCCCTTCTTGTTCCTCATGTTATCCTGCCCCATCTCATTCATTGGCCGTCCTGGTCAGCCAGTGACGTGAAAGTATTACCAGGTCACAAATATCGACACACCCATCATAATTACTATCGCCTGCTAAGGCCCATGCGCTCAAGCTTGCATAGGGGGTCGCTCCATGACTTCCCATATTGATATACCCGCCACAAAAGGCGGCATTTTCCCGCCAGGGATAGATATTTGGATCGCCCACGTCAATACAAGGGCTTGCCTGGCTGTCTGTCACCCACGAATCGGTGTCCCAGGGGTCGGATGCGCCCGGCTTATAGCGGCCCACGTCAGAACGCAAATGGAAGTCCCCGCTATTGGGGTCGGCAAACAAAGGGTCGTTGCGGATATTCCCTTCGCCGGTCGCACCGCTTTGCACGCAGCTGAACCGGGCCTCAGCGGCCATCGGCATTTCATAGGTCAAGTCGGCATCGTTTTCCCAGAAGACGCAATGCTCGACCACCGGATAGGAGCCGGCATAGGCTTCCAGGCCGGAAAGATTCGCCGTGACCGTCAGGTGACGGATGACCGGCGAACTGCTGACCAGGAACAGGCCGATATCCGAATGTGTAATGACCAGGTTGCATATCACACAATCCGATTGCACGCCTGATAATGTTATCGCGAAATCCCCGGGGGCTTCCAGTATCGCGGCATCGGCAACGCTCGCCAGTGTGATGGCTTTGTCGATAAAGACCGGCTCGGCATATCGTCCCGGGCAGAGGTACACACAATCGCCCTGGCTCGCCGAGTCAATGCCATGCTGGATGGTTGCAAAGGCACTGTTTTCACTCAAGCCGTCGTTGGAATTGCTTCCGCCATTTTTATTAACAAAGTATTCCGTCTGATTTAATTCAGCAGGTGTCAGCGGATAATCATAAACACGCACATTATCGATAAGGCCATCCCATCCCCCCCGGTTCGTACCGGAATATTCAGAATTCCCACCGACCCAGACGCCGTGGTTATTGGCAGCGATCGTGCCGGTCGCATCTTTCTGTACATCGATCGCACCGTCAACATAAATCGTCATCCTACCGGCCTGGTGATCATACACCCCGGCGACATGATGCCATTGGTCATCACTGAGATCGATCGTTCCATTGATAAAATCATTCTCGCCGGTTATTTCATCGCCCGCAACCGTAATGCCGGTCAGCGCGAAATGGAGCATTCCGGTATTACCCCGCAGGCATAATTTCCAGGAATTGTCGCCTTTACTGACGATCGTGGGCCAGTTGCCTTTTTTACTGAACTTAATCCAGGCGGCCAGGGTTATCGACTGTGTGATCGCATGCTGGTTAAAGGCATTTGTGACGTCCACATGTCCTTGTTTTGAAAATTGCAGGGCGGTGCCCAGTTTTCCCTCCTGCCATGACACCTGACCGACCAGGGTTCCATGATTACCACGTATGGCATCACCGGCAACCGACCCGGCCCCCTCATCAAATCGCCAATGACCATACACACGGCGTTGAGGCTCCTGTGTCCAGGGCAGCTGCTCTTGCCAGGCCGCGGTCAGAATGGAATAATCCAGTAGATCGATGCCGCCATCACGATTAAAATCAGCTGAGGTCCAACTGCTGCCGGCCCCCAAAACGGTCCCGGTCAGGCTAAAAAAAAGAAAAAAAAATGGAAGTACTCGTGACAACATGAAATTACTTTTCCTCCGAAAACGCATGGTGCCAAAGCAAGCCCGACCGCATGGTGTCGCCGGCCCGGATGTCACGATTTGACGCTAAGTTGAAATAGGATGAAATCGTGAGTTCTTCCGGTAAATAATAGGTAAATTTCAATTGCCCTGAGGGGGTCGTCACCCCATCAACCACGGATTGAAACTCAATCGTCTCGACCAGGTCTCTTTGCATATTGATCGTGTAGATCAATTTTCGGGCGTCCTTTACGCTCTTATCATTAATCGTCACATAGGCGTATACGTCACCGGGAGAATAGCGGGTTTCAAAATGCATTCGCAGCTCTGCCGCATCGCGTCGAATCGTATCGAGGGTGTGCAAACCGGACCAGGGCCGCATGAGCCCCTTCCAGAAAAAGCCAGACGAATACTTCGATGTCCTGTCCTGTTTGAGATCATAAACGAAACTGCTGTCGGGCCCATCCTCGATCTGGCCCAGTCCCTCGATGGTTAACTTGAGCCAGGCCGGTTTTTCCCGATGGTATTTATAGACAAAAGGAATCTGCCCCTCTCCGGAGACCCGCCTGTTGTCCAGGGTGCCTGTTACCAAAAAATGGCCGTATCCGCGTCGATGCAAGGGGTCTCGTTGGTCGACCAGCGTTGTATCTAAAGGCCAGTTGTACCGGGAATATTCTTCATTAAGCACATTATAATGACCGGGAATATGCTGTATGTCCTTACATTCATACCCATCACTCCTGACGATGATCAGTGCGCCGCCTCCGCTGCCGGTAACATGTCGGCAGTTGCAGGGATTGCCCTGGACCTGGCCAATGAAATTGCACAGTTCCTGGGAATCTGTCGGTAAGTGCATCACAGAGAGGCCGGGGTCCCAGGCATGATAATTATTGATATAGACGGTGTTCTTCTTGATATTGTAGTAATAATTCGCGTTATCATTTTGAAGCCATTGGCAATATGAGGCGGCATCATCGGCATTTTGGGTCACATGGCGAAGTAAAACGGCCCCCCTGGTTCCCTCCGGGTAAAAGAACCAATATTCCTCCTGTCCGCTCAGTTGATTGCCCGGTTCGAACCGTTCGTTGGAAAAACCTGGCGAAAAAGTATGCCCTGAAGCATAGTGGTTCGTGATGGCCACGGCGGTATAAAAACTTCCTGTCACAATGGCAACGAGTGATACAACGGATATTGCCAGCTTGCTGGTCAGGGTACCGATCAGTCCGGCGGTTATGCCGATTTCCAGCTGGGCAGGGGCGATCGTCATGCCGGCGGCTGCCTTTGTGGTGCCGGTTAACTTGCCGAAAATTACCAGGGCTGTCAATAAGGCCCCTTTTCCCAGGCCACGGCGGGTGAGTTGTTTTTGCAACTGCTTTTTGGCCCGGTAGAACGAGACGCGAGCACTTAGTTCGCTGCATCCGAGTTCGCGGGCCACCTGGGAATAGGTTTTATTCTCATAGCATCGCAGCGTAAGGATCTCACGGTGCGACAGCTTCAACTGCTGCATTGAGGCGAGGACCGCCTGCTTGAGTTCTTCGGTCACCAGTTCGGCTAGTTTATGTTCACTCATTTTCATGTCATCTCCATTTCCCATTTTTGTGAACAACAACTCCCTGCGGCGATTTTCCGTGCGATAGTAACGCCGGATCTTATTGAGGGCGATCTTACACAACCACGGCCAAAACCGCTCCGCGTCTTTCAGGTCGCCCAATATCTTCAACATCTCCAAGAGGCTTTCCTGCAAGATGTCTTCGGTCAAATTATAATCGGACGTTCGCCGATAAATATACGTTCGTAAGTGTTCATGAATATTTTCAACCAGTCGTTCTCGTGATTTTTCATTACCCGCTTGAGCCTGCTTGACCAGATCCATATTTTCCAGGCTGTCTTCCATAGTCTAAACTTCCCCCCATTGTCTAGACAATAATCCGGGAGTTCTTAAGTGGATCTGTTTCTGTTGCTGCTGCCATGGAAGGAGCCCGGAGGGCGACTGGAATGGCAGCAGCAACAGGC